>JABFSN010000006.1 GCA_013140575.1 Phycisphaerales bacterium
CCCCTTCGACGATTCGACGTTTCGACGTTTCGCCTTCTCCCTCTGCCTCTTCGTGCCTTCTCCCTCCGCGCCTTCGTGCCTCCGTGCCTTCATGCCTTCCCCCTCCGCCCCTTCACCGGTCCCCGTTCGACTTGGCAGCCGATCCATCATCAAACAAAACTCCTTCGCATCCGACGCCGGCACATTCCTCTCCAAAAACGCCCGCACCTCTTCCATCGTCGCCGTCGGCTCCACCAGTTCCGCCTGCCGCAACGCCTCGTACAACCTCCGCCCCACCGGGATCGCGTGCCCGCCCAGACTCCACAAAATCACCGAAGCGGCCGTATCCGCCGACACCCCGTCCAGCTTCTCCAGCCACTGCCGCGCCTCCCGACGGCCCAACTTCCGCAGAAACTCCAGCGTCAAACCGTGTTTCTTCAGGTACACCGCGTTCAACGAGCGCCGAATCTCGTCCGCCCGCCCGTCGCCGTCCCCGATGTACGGGCGAATCACCCGCGCCAACTCCGGCGTGGTCGACACGCGGATCTCGTTGAAATCCACCATGGTCTCGTTTAACGCCTTCACCGCCGCCGCCACCTTCCCCGGCGGCGCGTCCTGCGACAACACCCCGACGATCATCTGTTGGATCGGGTCGCTCGGCTCCGGATGGGAAACCGCACCATGGCGTTTCTTCAGTTCGGCGAACGCGCGCTTGACGCACTTTGCATAGTGCGTGCCGTTCTTCATTCGCTGCCTCCCTGCTCCGCGACCGCGCTCTCGCCGTCGTCCGCCGCGTCCCGCGATTGATGCTCCCGCATGGTCTCCTCGATCAGCGACAGCATTTCGTTCGTCTTCTGGATCGACTCATCCAACTCCAGCCGCAACGACGGGCAATGACGCAGGTCCAGCCGCCCGGCCAGATACCGTTGAATGTACCCCGTCGCGTGCTGCAAGCCCGCGAACGTCCGCCGCCGTTCCGCGCCGCTTCCGAACACGGTCACGAACACCTTCGCCACCTGCAGGTCGCCGCTCAACTCCACCCGCGTTACGCTGGTCATCGGCGAAATCCGCGGATCGTTCAATTCATTGCGGATCGCGTCGCTGACCACGCTCCGAACCGTGCTCGCCAGTTTTAGAATCCGGTACGACGACACGTCACCCACTCGTCCGATCAATACATCGCATGTTCGTAGTCGACCAGAATCACCCGGTGCTCCCGGCGAACATGATCCACGATCTTGTCCAGACAGCTCTGCACGAACCGCCCCTCATTCGCCACCAGCGCCACCGCCACCACCGCCCGCCGCCAGGAATCCAGCTCCTCCACCTCCGCCACGGACACGTTGAACGCGTTCGACAACCGGTCCTTCAGGCTCTTGATCGCCCGCCGCTTGTCCTTCAGCGAATTCGACTCCGGTATCGCCAGCTCCAGCCGCAGCACCCCAACCGTCATGTCCCCGACCCGGTGGGCAACGCCCGTTCCGATTTCGGCAGAAGTTGCGCCGTAAAAACTCCGTCCACCGGGCTGACCCGCAGAATCTTGTACGCCGCCTTGTCCTTCCCCGCGTCCGGCGCGCCTTGGTACGCAACCGATCCCGTATACCTCAGAATGTCCGCCACATACGTTCGGTCCTCGAACCGTACCTTGCAGTATTCCAACTCGTCGATGACGTCCTCCCGGTCGAAATGAAACACCGCCCGCGTATCCGCCACCATCGTGGCCACATCCCGCATCGTGCACCTCCACGGAATGAACAACGCCGTCACCACCACCCACTCCGACTCCCGCAACAACACCTCATACCGCCGCGCCACGCTGATCCGGTCCGTGAACTGCACGATCTTCACTTGCATCGCCCCATCCGGCGCCAAATACCACTCCGCGGCCTCGTCCCGGTCCCGCACCGCCTTCTCCAGGGCACTGACCGGCGATCGGAATTCATTGATGTAGCCGAACGCCTTATAATATCTCTTCAATTGCGGGTCGTTGATGGGAATGGCCACGACGATCTCGTACAGTCCCGCCGGCAGTTCCTTCTGATACATCGGCCCGTCGATCCGCGAAACCTTCGGGTCCATCACCCAGCGAAAATCGTCCTTACCGTCGGCTGCCGACTGCTCAATCGGCCGGTAGTACACATCCACCTCCCGCGGAAACGAGTGTACGTAAATCCCCTGCCCGCTCCGCCCGTCCAACCGCGGATCCTGCAACCCGTATCGCTTCGGTGTCTGCTCCGGCCGGACCGCCTCCGCCGGCTTCGGCGCCGGAACCGGTGTAATCTCCGGCAGTTGGCCCCCGCCTCCCGCGAAAAACGTCTCGTCAATCAACGGCCACGCGTATTTCTTCCCCACAAAAATAACGGCGATAAGAATAATGGCCGCGTACGCCATCTTCCGCGCCAGATCAAACGGATCCATCCGCCGCGCCGCGCCCCCCGACCCCCGGCGGCCCCGACTTCCGCGCGGAATCGTCGCCGACTCGGCTTCCGCCGCCACCGCCGCCTCGATTTCACCGTCACGGAACAACTGATCGAGGTGGTGGTCCGGTTCGTTCTCCGGCACCTCGGTCTCGCGGCCGCAGTACGCGCACCGCACCGTCTTGCCCGCGTCTTCGTCTTTCGCGCGAACCGTGTGTCCGCACGACGCCTTGAATTCGATCATCGAGCGTCATCCAACGAACGCTTCACGCCATCTCCAGTTTCCGGGCGTGCTTCACGATCTCGTACGTCTCGATGACATCGCCCGGCTTCACGTCGCTGAACCCCTCGATGCGCACGCCGCACTCCATCCCCGCGCGCACCTCGCGAACGTCGTCCTTGAAGCGCCGCAGCGACGAAATCTTGCTCCCCTCCCGCACCACCACCCCGTCGCGCATCAGCCGAACCAGGTGGTTCCGGATCGCCGTGCCGTCGTTGACCATGCAGCCGGCCACCGGACCCACCTTCGATATCCGGAACACGTCCCGAACCGTCAGCGTCGATCGAACCTCTTTCGTCTCGTCCGGCGTCAGCAACCCCTCCAACGCCTTCCGCATGTCGTCCGCCACCTCGTAGATCACCTTGTACCGCCGGATATCCACACCCCGATCGTCCGCCAGCCGCTTCGCCCCCCCCGCCATCGTCACCCGGAACGCAATGATGATCGCGTTCGACGTGTCCGCCAGCAGCACGTCGCTGTCCGTCACCGGCCCCACTCCCGCATGCCGGATCGTCAGCCGCACCTCGTCCGTCCCGTACTTGCCCAGCAGCCCCTTCAACGCGTCCAGCGAACCGTCCACGTCCGCCCGGATGATCACGTTCAATTCCGGAACGTCGCCCTCCCCGCGCCGCGCGAACACGTCTTCCAGCGTGCGCATCCGCCGCGAATCCTGCCGCCCCTCTGTCTGACGCAGTTTCATCGTCTCGTCCGCGATGGTCTTCGCCCGCGGCAACGACGGAACTTCATAGAACCGGTCCCCCGCCGCTGGAACCTCGTCAAACCCCCAGACCTCCACCGGTATCGACGGACCCGCCTCCTTGATCTGCTTCCCCCGGTCGTTCAGCAACGCCCGCACCTTCCCGCTTGCCGGTCCGCATACCAGAACGCTCCCCCGCCGCAGCGTCCCCCGT
>JABFSN010000185.1 GCA_013140575.1 Phycisphaerales bacterium
CCCCCGTCCCCCGCGAAATTGGTATTGTCCAGTTCATAACCGCCGACCCGCACCTCGCTGTAGAAATTCCGTGAGCGCTCCCGGTCGTTCGCCGTAATCGCCCCGTACGATGCCGACAAGTGGTGGCTGATGGAATCGTCCACCGCGAACTGGATGAAATAGGGCTTCTCCAAGTCCTCCATTTGCAGGTCCATGGCGCGCTGCAGCTCGTCCACCATCGCCCGCATGATCACGTCGCTGTCCGGCAGAACCTCGTCCGCGGACAGGTACGTCATCGGCGCGCTCGCCGCAATAAAAACGCCCACGCAATGGATCATTTGCCGGCTAATCATGATTCTGTATCTCCTCAAGCATGCGATCTATCACCCCGCCCTGCTTCCAGACTATTTCTTGTCCAGCCGGGCGCGGGTCTTTTCGAGAATGGCGTTGGTGACGGCTTCGTCGCCCAGCGTGCCCACCTTGACGGCCACCTTGCT
This sequence comes from Phycisphaerales bacterium, assembly GCA_013140575.1. GTDB lineage: Bacteria > Planctomycetota > Phycisphaerae > UBA1845 > UBA1845 > JABFSN01. The sequence goes on from JABFSN010000185.1 coordinate 477, forward strand.
GACGCCCTCGGCCTCGCGGTTGACCTCGATGGTCACGGTCTTGCCCTGCGCGGTCTGCGCCTGAAGCTGTCCGTCGACTTTCGACGAAGTCGAGGTAATCATCTGCAGCCCGAGTTCCTCCGCAGCGCCCTTCGCCGCTTCCACCACTTCGTCGGGGTTGGCCGAAAAATGCTCGAACCGCGTGCCGGTCACTTTCCGGGTCGTCTGGCATCCCGTTACGCCCATCAATCCGATCGCACCGGCCGCGATCGCCCTCGCCCAATTCGTTTTCCGCATCGCAATACCTCCCGATGAGTTGCCCACTCGCCGCGGATGCCGCGCCCCGCGACCCCGACCGTATGCGTTTAGCGTCCCTTGGGGACGCTATGAATGTAGCCCAGCACTTCAGTGCTGGGGTGACGGCACGGCCAAGCATCCATAGTCCCGAAGGGACGGCTGAGGCGTCACGCGGGGATTCAGCCGTCCCTTCGGGACTCGACGCATCCAAGTCGCCCGCCAACCCCGCGTTGAAACGCGTCGCTACATTCAGGCCTGCCGGCGGCAGGCTACCCAAGGAGACGCCAAACACGTACTCCCGACGGCCGGGGCATTATAAAGCGGGTCGACGACGCGACAAGTTCATGCCAACCGGCCGGCGCGGTCGGCGGTATGAAATAAACGGAGCGGAGGTGCGAATGGACTGTCAGCGGGTCGAGGGCGCGGGTTCGACGATTTTCGACAGGAGATTCCGTTGACTTCCTCCGACAGTTGTAGTAGGACTATGCGTGGAGTGTTGGATGGGAGTCCGATCGCCGGAAAACCCATCACAGCGGAGTTGTCGAAGACGGGCGGAACCGGCCGCAGCGCGACCGCGCGTCCGGCATCCGATCGTTCCGTTAATCGAAGGAGGATCGTCATGGCAGACAGTGGGTCTTCAGGTCGGTATCTCGTCGGGCGAACGGCCCTTGCGGCTGCGTTCGCCATCGCCGGAGCGGCGGCGTTGCCGGTGCACGCATGCGACAAATCCAAAAACGACGCGAAAAAATGTTGCGCTGGGGTGACGGCGGCCGCGGCCGCGTCGGTCCCGCCCGTGGTGACGCTCGCGACGGCGCCGCGCATCTCGGCGGGGACCGGTCGTGGCGCGAGTCCGGCCAATACGGCGCCACGTGCAGGGGCACGGGGCACGTCGACGGAACGCACCACGGCGCCCCGGGCGATCAGCCCCCCCCGTCGCGCCGCGGGCGCGAGTGCCGCGCCGATCGCGGACGCGGTTTCGCCGAGATCGGTAATCGCGACGGACGGCGACGCGCCGGTCGCGCCGTTCTACGCCGAAACCGTGGGCGACGAAGGCGCCGGCGGCGGTCGTGGCGAGGCGCCGGCGGCCGTCTGGGCCCAATTAGCGGGCGACAAGGAAACAGAAGCCGAACTGACCGCGCGCTTGGCCGCGTTGGAAGCGCAGTTGGCCGCCCTGCAGGGTCAACTGGACATGCTTTCCTCGCAACTGGCCGACGCGCACGCGCGTCACGGCGGAACGCCCCCGCCAGGCGGCGGTCACGCAGGACCAAACGTCCATGCGCCGATGCCGGGGCACGCCGGGGTCGGGCAACTGATGCCGATGATGCCCGCAATGCCGCCGATGCCGTCCATGCCCTCACAACCGGGAGTGCCGATGTTCGCGCCCATGCCGCCGATGCCGGCGTGGAATGGCGATGACGAAGGATCGGCCGCCTACCAGGAAGCGTTGGAAGAGTACCGCGAAGCGGCCGAGGGCTGGGCCGACGAGTATCGCGAACGTTACGACGGCTGGCGCGAACAGCAGGGCGAGTTGCACGAGCGCATGCGCGAGCAATACCGCGAATGGGCCGACCGCTGGCGCGGGGAGCAACAGGAATTCGCCGAGCGATTCCGCGGCGAAGCGGAGGAATGGAGGGAACGGGCCCACGAGTCCGCGAACGAATGGCGCGAGCGGCTGGCGCAGCTGCACGGCGAGGGCCGGGAGGTCCGCGAAGACGCCCGACGCCGGGTGCGCGACGCGGCCGAATCGACGCAGCAGAAAGCGCGCGCGGAGCTCGATGCCGTCCGGGAACGTGTCGCCAGGACCCGCGAGCGGGTGCAGGGCGATTCGAGGGACGATGGACGTGTGGTCTATCCGGTTGTCGGGAAATGCGCCGACCGGTTGTTCGAATTACTGGCCCCCGACTACGTCAAGCCGGTCGTATCCCGCGAGGGCGAAAACATCGCGGTGGCCGCCAGCCGGGATGAGCAACAGGCGATCGAGGCCGGTCTGCAACTGCTGGGCTGGATCGACCGCGACGAGGCGTTCGAGCGTATGCGGCAGGGCGAGAGCGAATCCCGCGTCTATCGGGTCGGCGCGGAGCGCGCGGAACAATTGTTCGAAATGCTGGCCCCGGACGAAGTGAAAATCGTCGTCGCTCGGGCCGGCGGCGATGCGGTCAGCGTGTCGGGCACGCCGCGCGAGCACGAGGTGCTGTCCGGATTCCTCGCCGTAGTGGGTTGGGACGCCGATTCCGACGCCCCCGGAAATCGCATTGAGCAGATGGACAGGGAAAAAGCGGTCAAGGAAAAGGCGGTCAAGCAGGAAAAGTCCCTTAAGGAAAAGCGGAGCAAGGAAGGCAAGGCCCGGGGAGGGGTCGTATTCGCGCCTCGCGCCGACGCCGCCCCCGACGCTGCCGCCCCGTCGGGTCGCGGAACGTCTGATTCCACCGCGGAGCGCATGGGACAGGCCTATGAAATGAACGATGACGCGCAGGCCGGCAAGCTGTACGAGCTGCTGGCCCCGGCGGAAGTGAAGGTCATCGTGTCCCGCAGCGGCGACGACGTCGCCATTCAGGGCACCGAGGCCGACCACGCCGTTCTGGAATCAGCCCTGCAACTGCTCGGCTGGATCGAACGCGACGACGTGTTCGAACGCATGAGACAGGGCGAGGCCGAATCGCGCGTCTACCCGCTCGGCGACGAACACACGGACACGGTTTACGAAATGCTGTCGCCCGACGACGTGAAGGTCGTCGTCGCCCGCAGCGGCGACGACGCGGTTTCGATAAACGCCACGCAGAAGGAGCACGAGGTATTGACCGGTTTTTTCTCCCTGTTGAATTGGAGCGTGGTCCCATAGCGCCGGCCGGCGAACCCATCCGGTCGGCGCTGCGACGTGGGTGATGGCGGCGCGGGGCGGGTCGATCGCGTTAGTCGACGTTTCGTTTGCCTTTCAACACGGGTGGCCCGCCGATGGGCGGATCAGGTGTCGCGACCACACGGCCCACTGCGGTGGGCCGGGACACGCCACCCGTCCTTCATAACCACACGGGCGCCGGGTTTTCCGGCGCCCGTTCTCGTTTGCCAAATCCGGTGCGGCGACCGATCGAATTCCCGTCCGCGGGGCTCCGCCGGCCCAATTCCGCGGCAGTCCGCTATCCCCGGCCAAGAAAGACCGCATAATAATCCGATGAACGAATGACGGTTTTGTCCGCGGCGGCGGACGGTCCGTTCGGCGCCGCGTATTGCGGAAGGGTCGTCGCCATGGCCGGGCCGGTGAATCGACCCGTGGTCGAATCGGCGCGCACGCAGCGTCGGCGGTAAGGGAGACTGCTGTTGGATTTCAAAAACCTGAGTAACCGGAAGATTCGGCGGGCGATCATAGTTTTTTCCGTTGCAACGACCGCGATGCTTCAATTCATGCCCGGCTGCATCGGAGGCGGCGGAAGCGGCCGGACCAACCTCGACAGTGACGGCGACGGTTTCACCGACAACGAGGAAACGAACGCCGTCCCCGGTTCCGATCCGATGAACCCGGACGACACGCCGGACAATCCCATCGACACCGACGGCGACGGATGCTCCGATTACGACGAATCGAATTTCGAGGGGTTCTGCGACGGCAACCCCAACACGCCGACGGTCGATGACCCCAACGCCTCGTTTCAATTCGAGCTGACCACCGCCCGGCACGTCAACCACGATTTCACCGGGGAGCAGCTCGACGCCAAACTGTCCGCCGCCGGCGCGGTGTTGCAGACTATGGAAACCGAATGCCCCGACGTGGCCACCGACGTCACGTTTCACCGGACCGGTGATCTGTCCACGTTTGACAGCGTGCCCGCGGTCATCACCACGGAGCGGCAACTGGACGCCGCGTTTGAGCTCCCGTTCGACATCAAGATCGTGCAGGCCATGGTCGGCGTGTGCGGGGTGTTCGACCCGGGCGGGGCCAGCATCATTTTGGGATGCGCCGCGACCGGCGAGTCGCTGGTCATCGTGTCCGAAGCCGACCCCGACGTCTGGGCCCACGAATGGGGCCACGTCCAAGGCCTGCCCCATCGCGACGACTGTCCGCGAAACGTCATGCACTCGTTTGAAGTGGCCACCAACGCCGTCAACGACGCGGAGCGCGCCGCGTTCCTGACCCCGACGCCGAAGGTCCGCGTTCCACGGATCACAACGCCGCCGGAATGGCTCGGCGGTGCAGTTGAAAAGGCGATCCCCGTCAACGCCCTGCCGGGCGTTGTCGACCCGCTGCCGGGCGAATTGGCCCGAACATCCGGCGAATCGCTGGACGACTGGCTGGGACGCATCGTGCGCAAGCGATATCTCGCGGGCGTACCGGCCGCCGCATTCGCGGACGCCGACGAACAGTGGGCAGGCAAATTGTCCGCAATGCTGGACGACGCCGGCACGGTCGGTTTTCGGCGAAACATCGTGCGGGCTGTGGGATTCTGCGGGCAGCCGGAGGTGTGCGGTCGGCTGGTCGGTCTGATTCAGTCGGCCGCGGGCGAATTGACGTTCGACGAGTTCGGTTGCATCGCGGAGGCATTCCTAGCGCTAGGCCGGTTGGCGCCGCACGACCCGACCGGCACGGCGTTGGCGTTCCTGATGGATGGCGCCGACGTCGCGCGTTGGAATTCCGCGGCACCCGCCTGGTCGTTCGGGGCCATGCACGGCGACGCCGCCGCTGGGCTGATGGCTCGCATGTCCATTATGTCCCTCGGGCTCACCGGCGACGCCCGCGCGATTCAACGCCTGACCGCGCTGCGTGAAACAATGAAACAAGTCGCCGCGACCGACGCGGACCTGGTCGATCAGGTGGATGAGTCAATCGCGGGTCTGTCCGGCCCGCTCCCGGCCAATTCGAGAGCCCGCGCCCACCGCCGGCCGTAGATTGTCTCTCCGAACCGATTTCCGCCCGGTGCGGGGACGGGCGCGACCGGCGCGCCGGCCGACCCGTCGCCCCGGCACCGTCCCCCGGGTTGTGTACGCCCCCTGCGCACGGACTTTCCGCGGATTTGAAGCGACTCCCGGAACGTCGGGAGCGGTTACGGAGTGGCTGCGAGCCGTCGAGTCGTAAACCTCGTTTGCTCATCCAAAGCCGGTGCAGTACAATCGATGAAGCGTGTAATGCGTCGGCTGACCCGTTCGAGTCGCGCCGAAACCACGACAGACGAGGTGCGTATTGATTCCAGACCCGCCGCACGACGAATCGAATCCCTCCCCGGAGAACGACTCGACTCCTGCGGGCGCTCCGTCGTCCGAGGAGTTGCAAAAGGCCATGAAGGCTTTTAAGAAGCGGCTGAAGCTCACCCGCCTTGACGCGGAATCGGGCCTCGGCCACGGCCCGATGAGCAGCGGGCGGCGCTCCGGTATTCTCTCCATCGCGCCTCCCAATCAATTCCCCAAGGCCGTCTGGGACGAGCTTGTCCGCCGCGGGCGCCTCAAATACGTCGGACACGGGCAGTACGAACCCACAGTTTCGTAGTCAGGGGCGGAGCCGTGCCGATACGCTGGCGAAGCCGGCGCCGGTTTTGACCATCCGGCGCCGGCAGATCGTGCAGGTCCGCGCGGGCTGTCCGTGAGTTCGAAGATTCCCGGGTGCCACCGTGGTCGAAATACCAGACCCTCCCATTTGACCGGACCAGTCGTCGGGCAGTTCAATTGCTCCGCATTGGCCGGATCGCTACACTGAGGCCGATTTCGGGGGGTGTTGCGCGGGGGCGCAGCGCTGGTGATTCCATCGGTTGAAAGAAAACGTCTCCATGCCTTTGAAAAACAGACCCAACTTGCACCCGATACGTTCCGCCGTTCCCGCTGCCCGAGCCCGTTCAGTCAGCAGCAATCGCGTGGCATCCCGGGTGGCATCCATTGTGGCTTGGGCGCTGGTCGGGGTGGGCATGACCTTGGCGAATCGGCCGACGCTGGCGCAGTGCGGCGAGTCGCAGCGGCTGACCGCATCGGCCACTGCCGCCGATGACCATTTCGGGGAATCCGTCGCCGTGAGCGGGGACACGGCCGTGGTCGGGGCTTGGTTTGACGACCACGCGGGCGGCGAATCCGGCTCGGCGTACGTCTACCTCCGCACCGCAGGTGTCTGGAGCGAGCATCAGAAGCTGACCGCGGCCGACGCGGCCGCGAATGACCATTTCGGGTATTCCGTTTCGGTGAGCGCGGACACCATCGTGGTCGGGGCGTGGCACGACGACGACGCGGGCGACAATTCCGGCTCGGCGTACGTCTTCGTCAAATCCGGAGGGCTGTGGATTCAGCAGCAGAAACTAACCGCTTCGGATGCGGCACCGGGTGACGACTTCGGAGTATCCGTCTCCGTGAGCGCGAACACGGCCGTAATCGGGGCGTGGCACGACGACGACGCGGGCCCCAGTTCCGGCTCGGCGTACGTGTTCGTCCGCTCCGGGGGGGTGTGGACCCAGCAGCGGAAGCTGATTGCCGACGACGCGGCGGCGGGCGACGACTTCGGAGTTTCCGTCTCCGTGCGAGGCGATACGGCCGTGGTCGGGGCGTGGCACGACGACGATGCCGCCCTCAACTCCGGCTCGGCGTATGTCTTCGCCCGATCCGGCGGGCTGTGGACGCAACAGCAGAAGCTGACCTCCTCCGACGCCGCAGCCGGTGACAACTTCGGGGTTTCCGCGTCGTTGAGCGGGGACACTGCCGTCATCGGGGCGTGGCAGCATGACCACGCGGGCGACAACTCGGGCGCGGCATATGTCTTCGTCCGCTCCGGCGGGCTGTGGATTCAGCAGCAGAAGCTGACCGCCCCCGACGCGGCGGCCGGTGACAACTTCGGGATTTCCCTATCCGTCAGGGGCGATACGGCTGTGGTCGGGGCGTGGCGCGACGACGATGCCGCCCCCACCTCCGGCTCGGCGCACGTGTTCGTCCGATCCGGCGGAACGTGGACCCAGCGGCAGAAGCTGACCGCCTCCAATGCGGCGGCGGGTGAGGCCTTCGGGGTTTCCGTCTCCGCCGGCGGGGATACGGTCGTGATCGGGACCGGCGACACCGCCAACCCGGGAGCGTCCCGGACCGGCTCGGCGTATGTGTTTACGTGTACGCCGATGGTGATCCATGTCGATGCGGGCGCGTCGGGGGCCAACGACGGTTCGTCGTGGACGGACGCCCACACATCGTTGCAGGACGCCCTCGCTCATGCGCTCGTTGTCGGCCGCCATGCTGAAATATGGGTCGCAGCCGAAACGTACACGCCGGATCGCGGAACGAGAATTGCGCCGGCGAATCGAACGGCGACGTTTCAACTCCTGAACGGCGTGACCATCTACGGCGGATTCGCGGGCAACGAAACGGCGCTCAGTCAGCGCGACGTGAACGCCAACGTCACGATTTTGAGCGGCGAACCGTTCGGTGACGACTCCCCGGTGGCATGCACGCAGAATTCGGCGGACTGCGACTCGTTCGGCGGATTATGCTCAAACGGCTTCTGCATCACTCCCGGCAACAACGCCGGGAACAGCTACCACGTGGTCACCGGCAGCGGGACCGACGCCACCGCGATCCTCGACGGATTCACCATCACCGCCGGCAATGCGAACGGTGCACCCCCGAATGATGGAGGCGCCGGAATGTACAACGACGCCGGCAGCCCGACGGTGGTTCGCTGCACGTTTACGGGGAACAGTGCCGTCAATGGCGGCGGGATGCGGAATGTCAACAACAGCAGTCCGACCGTGACGGATTGCACGTTCCTCGGGAATCACGCGAGCGACGGCGGTGGCGTGAATGTGGCATTCAATTCCAACCCCACGATAACCAACTGCACGTTCACCGGGAATTCGGCCGACTTCGGCGGCGGGTTGTCCGTTCAGTCGGCCGGCGCCCCGATACTGACCAACTGTACGTTTGCCGGGAATTCCGCGGTCGTGTTCGGCGGCGCCATCGCCAACCACAACGGCGCTCCGCTCGTGACCAATGGCATTTTATGGGGAAACAGCGATCCGGGCGGCACGGACGAATCCGCCCAGATACACAGCGTCGGCGGTGCGCCGGTGGTCGATTACAGCATCGTTCAGGGTGGGTGGACCGGCGCGGGCGGAACCGCGAACGGTTCGGCCGATCCCCTCTTTTTCGACCCTGACGGCGTCGATGGAATCGTCGGCACCGCGGACGACGACCTGCGGCCGATCGGCGGGTCGCCCGCGGTCGACTCCGGAAACAACTTGGCCGTTCCGATGGACGTTGCCGATCTGGACGGCGATGGCGACACCGCGGAGCGGACACCGCTCGACCTGGCCGGCAAGCCGCGGTTCGTCGACGACCTGGGCACGTCGGATTCGGGCGTGGACGACCCGCCGGGCTATCCGCGCGTGGTGGACATGGGGGCGTACGAATACTTCCCGGACTGCAACCACAACGCCGTGGCCGACGACATCGACATCATTTCGGGAACCAGCCTCGACGCCAACGGCGACGACGTTCCCGACGAATGCGCCATGTGGAACCCGCCGCCGGTCAACGACGGATTCTGGGGGACCGCCGGCAACTGGCTGCCGCCGATCGTGCCCGACAACGACATGGACGACGTGTTCGACGTCATCATCCGCGGTCCCGACGAACTAGTGACGCTGAACATCGACGCGGAGATCAACTCGCTCAAACTGCTCGACGACGCCACGCTGTACGTGACCCAAGGCGGTCTATCCGTTCTGACCCCCGCCGCCATCGTCGTCGACGGACTCCTGCTGGTGACCGGGACGCACTCGCTGAATTCGGTCGGTCCGGTGGTGGTGGACGATTCGCCGGACCTTCTGGCGCTGGGCGGCTGCATCCCGCCGCCGACGGTGTCGCTGCGCGGCTCGGGCAGTCATTCCATGTCGTCGCTGACCGTGCAGGAATGCGCCCAGGTGTTGGCGGGCGATTCGGTGACGACGCGGGTCTCGGGCCCGGTGTACGTCGGGCCCGGCGGGTTCTACGGACCCGATCCCGACCGCATCGACCCGTCGGCCGCGGAACTGTCCTGTGCCGAATTGAATATCACCGGCAATGAATTCGCGGCCGGCGTGTTTGAACTGGACGACACCATGACGTTAACCGTGAACGGCGACGTGAACCTGATCGCCGGCGGGCAGGGCCCGTCCGAACCGACGGCCCGGCTGCTCGGCGGGTGCATTCCGCCGCCGACGCTGCGGGCCCGGGGATTTGCCTCCTTGACCATCACGGGCAGCCTGAATGTCTCCGAATGCGCCGAAGTGTCGATCGGGCCGAACGTGACGGTCGGCGCAGCGTCGCCGGGCGATCTCGAGGCCGGCGACGACGCGACGGTCGTGGCCGGCGGGTCGGTGCCGCCGCCGTCGGTGGAATTGCACGGGAATCTGGTGAACGCGCAGACGGCGCCGGACCGGTTCAACTGGCGCTTCGGCGCACTGGTGCTATCCGGCGGTCAGTCACATCGCATCGAGGCCGCCGGCCACGATAGGGGTGCGTCGCCGATCGGGTTTACCCACAACTACACCATCGGGCGGTTGGATTTGAAGCCGGCGTCCACCACAACCGTGGTCGACGAACACTTCAACGGATCAGGCGGCGAGGCCATGTACGTGGGCGAACTGGTGCTGCAGTCGCAATCGACGTTGACGCTGGAAACTCCGTTGTACGCCGGACGCGTCATCAACAACGGCGGGACCATTCAGGGACCGGGCCAATTGCAGACGATCGTTTGCGTTACGGATAACCACTGCGACGACGGGACGGCCTGCACATCGGACGAATGCGTCGGGGGAGATTGCACGTACGCGTTCGCGCTGTTCGGCGACGTGAACACCGATGGCGCCGTGGACATGTATGACATTCTGTGTGTATTGGATGGATTCGCCGGTGTGTTTACGACCTGTTCGCAGCCCAGCGTGGATTTGGCCCCCTGCCCGACAGGCGATGAGCTTATCGACATCTTCGACGTCTTGGCGGTCATGGACGGGTTCCGCGGGAGCGGCGGCTGTTGCAGCCCGTAACAGAATTCACGCCATGAGCTTCCCGCCCGCTGCCTCATTCCAGGCCCGCGTGGGAATTGCACCAAGCGGTTGACCGTGCAACAAGGTGCGCCGGCGGCAACGGGACGGGGAACCTCTTGATTGCGGTCCACTCTGCACTACTACCGAGTGACCGTCGTCCATCGCGGCACGCCCTCTCCGGTTCTCGCCAATAGCGCGTCGAGCTTTCCCGTCACTCGCATTTCAGCGAATCCACCCTTTGTGACTATTCAGCCACTGGCAATGCCGCGGACCAGCGAACGCCGGCCCGACGCATTCGTAGGGCGGGTTTCACCCGCCGTCTTCATTCGTAGGGCGGGTTTTACCCGCCGTCGCTTCGCCCGTAGGGCGCACGATCGCAGCAAGGGATTTCCGTCCCTGGTGACCGAACCCCCGATTCTCTCTTCTATTTCTTCCTCGCCCGCAGGGCGAACGGCCGGTAAACCCCGCCCTACAATTTGGGCAAATCGAGTGTCTCGAATGTCGTGGCATTGCAATTGGCTGACCTGTTACAACCCTTTTTTCATGCGGCGGCCGTTCGCCGGTACAATTGCGGAATATGAAACCGCAGCCGCCGCCTGAAGCGGTCTATCGTTCGCCGAACCGCAATGCCTGCCTCGAGCATTCTCTGGTGCTGGACACCGCCGGAATCCCGTGGAGCATCGGCCAGGAGGCGCACGAATACATCCTTCTGGTGGCCGCCCAAGACGCGGCCCGCGCGCGGGCGGAACTCGAAGCGTACCTCAACGAGAATCGTGGCACGTCGCGACGCGAGCGCCCGGTTCCTCATTTTGCCGGCGGCTGGATGGGTGTCTACGGCTTCGCGGCGGTGTTGTTCCTCGTGGACATTCTCCAGGACCGGCGTGCGTTCGGATGGGACTGGTACGCGGCCGGACGCGTGCAATCCGATCTGATTCGACAGGGACAGTGGTGGCGGACCATCACGGCCCTAACTCTGCATGTCGATGCGCCGCACCTTATCGGCAACGTCGTGGTGGGCGGGCTGTTTGGGTTGTTCGCGGCCCAACTCGTGGGCGCCGGGTTGGCCTGGCTCAGCATCCTGGTCGCCGGAGCCGCCGGTAACGGGCTCAATGCGTGGATTCGGTTGACCCCGCACACGTCCGTCGGCGCCTCCACCGCGGTCTTTGCCGCGCTCGGCATCGTCGCGGCGTTCGCGTGGATGCGACGGCGGTCGCGGGCCTCATCCCCGCTCGAACGATGGTCACCGCTGGTGGGCGGCGTCGTCTTGCTCGGCTACCTCGGCGCCGGCGGGGCGCGGACGGACGTCGGCGCTCACGTGGCCGGCTTCTGCTGCGGCATACTGCCCGGCGCCCTTTTCGGCCGGATGGGCGGTCGCATGGCCCTCTCGGCGAGGGGGCAGATCGCTTTCGGGACGCTCGCCGCATCGCTGTTGATGCTGGCCTGGTCCCGCGCCCTCGCGGCGGGCCAAGAATAACCGGAACGACGCGAGCTGGGGCCGCCCAACGGAATCCCGCCGCCGCGCGCCGCGATGCAAGCACTCGCAAGGATGGGCGAGGCGGGAATCGAACCCGCACGGGAATTTACTCCCAGGGGATTTTAAGTCCCTCGGCCGAAAACGGTAACTCCCGCAAATGCCCAACACTTACGCGCGGCATGGACGCGCGCTTGGCGTTCTGCTTGGCGTTTCTGGCAGAAACCGACCTCGAATTGGCGGCCGTCGTCGCGGCGTGGCCGACGCTGCCGGACGCGATCAAGGCCGGCATCGTCGCAATGGTGAATGCGGCGCGACGATGTGCGGCACCGGCCCCGACTGCGCCGCCGGAAAAGTGAGTTTTCGACCGCCCCGACGCTCTGACACTATCGAAAACCCGCCTCATGCGTTGGTAGGCCGGGGCTTTGTCATGGGAACTACGCGCCCATTGGCGTGGCCGGCTCCTCGGCGGCAGCGCGGGATCGCCAGGGCCGCGTTTCGATGCTTCGCCGGTCGGTGGATGGTGTCCGAACCGACGAAATCGGCACCGGCAATGCCAGCGGCAATCGGCCGGAGGAGGGTGATTGACCCCGCCACGGTCCTACGATTCGCGCAAGTGCCGTAAAATGCTAGATTTGGGTTCGGCTGAACTGCACGACCGGCGTGGTCCTCGGCGGCGCCGGTTAGGGAACCGTGTGAGTATGATTCGGAATCGGCAGCCGTCGTCGTGGGGTGGCCAGCACTGCCCAATGCAGTCAACGCCGGCATCGTGGCGATGGTGAATGCGACACGAGGATGACCTTCGGTTGCCGCCAGCTGTACTGGTTCAGCGTGAATTGGAGTTTCGGCCGCTGGGTGTTCGTTACCGGGAGACCGTCTCCCGGCGTTTGGATCGGCAAGGACTCGCGGCTGCGCCGCGAGGGATTTATCGCATGGGTGC
>JABFSN010000202.1 GCA_013140575.1 Phycisphaerales bacterium
CCCATTGCCCCCGGCGACGGACTGCGACACGCCGTTGCCCAACGTGGTTCCCACCCGCATCCCCCCGCCCGTGTAATTATATTGGGCCAATGGACCGTGCACGTTGTGACTGATCTGCGTTACGCGGCCGAGAATGTCGTCAACGTCGCCCGGAGTCGTCCCATACGAATAGGTCAGGATAGTCGGCGGATCGGAGTTCAGGCGATCGGGATAGGTGATCGACGTCAGCCGCCGGAAGTCGATCACGGAATCATACGCATATTCGACGACACGCGTTGAGCCTCCCGAAAGGGGATGATATTGGGATTCGGAACGCAGGTTGCCGCGCGCGTCGTAGTCGAACGTATTGATGTAACAAAAAAACGGGTAATCCGGGCCGCAGTTCTGCGCCATCCCCAGACCGAAATCGTTATAGGAAAAATCCACCTGACTGCCGTCGTTGTCCACTTCCGGGCCGGGCTCGGCGTCGATCGTGCGGAGTCGACCGACTTCGTCGTAGGTGTAGGTCAGTGTCGTGCCGTTGCCGTCGGTGCGCGTGGCCGCCTGACCGTCGACGGTGTAGGTGAAGTTGAGGACGTTCTCGGCGCCCGGCAGCCCGGTCAGCCGATCGGGGAAGCGCACGGTCGAGACCCAATCGGCGTTCCCGCTGACCGCGGCCCCGCCGGAGTCGATCACCGTCGCGTCGTATTCCAGTTCCGTGACCTGAAGGGGCCCCTGCGACCAGTTTATCTCCGCGTAGGTATCCACGCCTTCGTTGGTCGCGGGATTGGGCAGGACGGCCGCGATGTCCGCCAGCCGCCCCTTGCCGTCGTACCGGTACGCCGTCCGGCGAATGGGGTTGCCCGGCGTCTCGGCGTTCTCGTGAAAGTTCTCCAGCGTCAGCAACACCCGCCCGAGGGCGTCGTATTCCGTTCGGGTCATGGCCCCGCCGGGGTTAATCACGGTCTTCACCCGGCCGCCGGCGTCGTACTCGTAACAGGTTGTGCGGGGATCGCCGGCTATGCCGTAGCAGCCGGTCAGATCGTCATTGGACGAATAGACGGCGGGCGTGTCGTTCGGATTGTAAGCGGGCTCCACCGGCGGCGACTCGTTCTGGTACGACTCCTCGTTGGTGCCGTAGTCGGCCGTCGCGATCAGGCGTTTGCCCTCGTCGTACCACGAAAAGTGCCACGTCTTGACACTATTGGAATCGACGAGCGTGACGCCGGAGGCGTCGTGCTTCCGCGTTCGCGTGGTAACGACGGTGGGGTTGTCGTTGAAGTCGTAGACGGTCTCGGACTTGCTCAGTTCCACGCCGTTGACGTGCGACGCGCGGCGGGTCTGGCGCCCCTTCGCGTCGTAGGTGAATCTCTGCGACGGGCCGTTGGAGGCGATGGTCTCGATCGGCTTGCCAACGTGATTGTAATAATTCCTCGTCCACGTGTAGGTGTCGCCGTCGGCGTCGGACACGTCGTAGACCCGCGTCTCTTCCACCAAGCCGCGCCCGTTATGAATCGTCTCCGTCAGCGACAGCGGCTTCACCGCGTTTGACAGAATGTCCCCCGCGTCGGGCAGAAGGCTCGCCTCGCCCAGCGCCCGCGGATCGGCCGCCGAACCCGCCGCCGGCGCCGCGACCCCGTACTCGGCCGTGAAGCGCACCCGGTCGAGGTTGTCGTACCAGGTCAGCGTATGCCGGATGGGATTGCCCGAGCCGTCGTCGGTCTGCGTCCGGACCGCCCGCATGCGCCAGTCGTATTCAAACCGCTCCAGCCAGCCGAGACCATCTTCGTTGTTCGCCGGAGGCTGCGGCTCGCCCTGCGGAGCAACCATGAAATACTGATTAGCCGGCTTGTCCCGATAGTGGCGGATCTCGATCAGCATGTCCGCGTTGGAGGCGCCGGCGCCGTAGTACCGCTTTTCCACCAGCACCAGATTGTCGCCCGCGTCGCCGCCGCCCGGCGCGGACGTCCCCCACACCTCGTGATCGTCCATCGTGCCGCGATAGGTGCGCAAGAGACGCCCGCGCTTGTCGTAGACGTGCCGCGTAATGGTGCCGCCGGCCTCCTTCTGCCGGCTGATCTGCCCGCTGGAGGCGTAGCTCACGCTCGAATACGTCGTGCCGGCCGCGGTGACATCGCCGCCCGCATCCTGCGACCGCGCCACGCCGGAGATGCGCCCCGTCGCATCGTACGTCGGCGTCGCGGCCGTGATCGGCTCGTAATCATTGTGCGTATGCGGCGGCAGCGTCGTAGCCGTCAGGTGCACCTGTTTGGTCCACGCGATCTTGCCCATCTCGAAGCGGGTGATCTGCACGGGCGAGTGGTAGAGGTACCCGGTGCCGGTCCGCTCCACGTCCTTGTAAATCCACTGCTCCAGAGCGCCAGCCGCTTTGTCTTCAATGTACTGAATGCGCGATTCCGAGAGGAGTGCCCCGAGATTGTCCCGACGCGTCGTCCGGATCAGCCCGAAAACCGAATCATAGAAATTCTCCGTCGTCAGGTTGAGCGCCGGCGACTGGGAGACGCGCTGAAAGTCGAAATCCTCCGGGCACATGCCCGGATCGTTCGCGTCCACGATCTGCTTCGTCGGCCGCCCCTTGTCGTCGTACTCGTTGACATCGAAGTAAAATTCCAGAAACGGACCACCGATCCCGTCCCGCGTGCCCATCCCCGCGCAGCAGATGTTGCCCTTCTCATCCGTGGCCGTCACCACCACCGCTTCCGTGTCCAAATTGTCGGCGTCGAACGGAGCCGGCGGCGAGAGTACGGTTCGCTGGATCACCGGCGGCTCGGGATGTTCCACCGAAATCGGAGCAAACTCGTAGACGTATTCCGTGACGTTCCCGGCCATGGAGTCGGGATCCGTGACCGGAACCGGGAATTCGACCTCCCGGGTAATGAGCTCGGGACGACCGACGATGCACCGCTCAAAACGCTTGGTGTAATACACAGGGTCGGTCGGGCCGCCGATCCCCCTCTTGATGCCGATCGCCCGAAGCTCGCCCGCCCCTTCGAGCGTCACGTCCGGCTCGCAATCGGTTCCCGTGGCGTAGGTGAACACCGTAATCAAACCGTCGCTCGCCGGATCCCCGGCGACGTCGACTCCCTTGGAACGGTGTTCGACGACGCGGCCTTGGATATCGTGCACGAAGGACTCCGCGAATCCCTCCTGAGTCACGCCGCCGCTCACCGACCAGGACCGATCGCGAAGCACGAATCCCGCCACGTCCATCTCGACGATTCGCGTCCGGGTGTTCTCTGGAAGCACCGGCACCGATCCTCCCAGTCCGTCGGAAACCAACTTGCCTTCAAACCCGTCCGGCGAACTTTCCCGCTCGATGATCGTCACCCAGAACACTTCGCCGCGCTGCGGCTCCACGTATTCGCCCGCACGGGCAGACTCGGGCGTCACGTCCTGGTCGAACCACCAATACCGATAGGGCCAGTGGAAGAGCGTGGGCCGTATCGGCTCCAGCCAGCTCTCTGACAGCGCCACCGGAACCTCATCGGGAACCAGGTTGGGGGATTTCTCTTCGCTGGCGATAAAGCCATTGTAGATCACGTAGGCGCCGCCTTCCACTCTGCCCTTTCGTCGATCGATGAGCCGGCTCTTTCCGGACTGGGCGATCCAGAACCTCTTGCCTGAAGGCGCCGAAATTCTTGATGCATATCGCGCCGGAATCACCAGGTTGTTGGAAACGAAACTCCCGGATGGGCGCTCCTGAATCGTCAGATCGGCCAGACCTCCGAACTCCTGTTCCAGCACGGCGTCGCCGCACGTGGAACAATTGCATAGCGACGGAATCGTGGATTCCGCGCAACACGCGCAATCCAGTCGCTCCGGATCCAGATATGGGATCTCGTCGGAGTCCGCCGCGCCGATAAGGTCGTTCACGCCGAACTCCGCTTCGGGCGTCGCCAGACGCAGCCCCTTGACGATCATGTCGATCGTCTGCGGCTCGTAGACCCGGCTCAACGTGTATCGATTGGATAGGATCGGCGGGGTGCCCGCATTGCGTTCGTAACGATAGAGCCTGTGGCTATGGTTGGTCTGCCCGTCGGCGCCCGACGTACGTTCCGAGACATCCACCTTGACCAGGAATCCGTACACCAGGTTCGGCTCCGCCAGCGAAACCGCGTGTTCAAACGCGCTGCCCGCTTGGGGGTCGTTGTACATGTACTGCGCGCGATAGCGCCAATCCTTCGGCAACGGCGGATAGACTCCGCTCGACGCTGCGTTCGTTGCATCAACCGCGTCGATTGCGGCCAGCATTTGCGCCGCGCCCCCCGATACCGAGGGATCAAAATAGGACGCCTCGACGGTTCGGCACCCCTCCGAAACGTCCACGTCGCCCTCGTACACGTGTATCGAATGAAGCAGGTGGTGCGGATGCTTCCGACCCTCCAGAATCGGATTCAAATCCACAGACGGCAAACTCCGATGCGTGTAGGCAAGCGTCCATACCACTTCGCCCGGTCCATTCCCCTCGGGAGCCGCCCGCAGCCGGATCGCATTGATCTGTCCGCGCTCTCCGCAGTTCGAGCACAACGTGCATGTATCCTGGTTCGTGCCGATTAAGTTGCATGCGTCCGCGCCCGTCGGTGGGCAATACTCATATTCCACGGCGTTTCCATAACGGTCGGAAATGCGCGTCACATAGGCGAGGTACGGAATTCCGGCCTGGAGCGACTTATCCAGCGAACCGAGAATATCGGCATTGTTTTGAAGAGATTCTTCAAACAAGTGCTGGGGGTCATTACACCATTGGCCCGGATCGAAGTACTCCGTTACCTCGTAGTTGGGGGGATCGCCAAGGTCGATGTCGGTAAACGTGACATCTCTCGCTTCAAGTTCACAGAACGGCGTATGCGTCAGCGTGGAATACTCCACCACCTGCTCCGCCGGCTCGCTCAAGTCCACGTCGAACGTGTACCGGACCGCTCCGTGCTGCAGCCACGCGTAGAACTGCGTCGGCCGTGTCGTCCATTCAAACGTCGTCGTGTTAAAACTGCCGTTGTGTTGAAGAACGGCGTCGAACCACGGCGGCGCCGTGTACTCGCCGAGGCTCTTGTCGAAAATGAACGGAATGGAGTGATGCGCATCCGGTATGAAATAGCATCGCGGCGCCTGGTACGCATCGCTCGTCGCCGTTCCCTCGTAATTGATGAACGGAAAGTGGCCGTCCACCAGCAGAATGGGGTTCTCGCTCATCATCCAATTGAGGCCGTTCCAGTCCCAGAAGGCGCCATACTGATTGGTCTCGCCCACGCCGTGATCGGCCACGCTTTCCCCATACGTGCGGATGTGTCGGAACACCGCCCCGCCGAAAGGCAGCTCGAAGTCCGTCTCCTGGATGAGTGGACGGCCGGTGATCAGGTCCAGGACGTCGTTCTGGAGCGGGCGTTCGGGCCGCGGTGTCGGCCCCTCAAAATAGGTGGATTCTTTCGACACCAGCGGCGAGCTTCCCCGTACCGCGTCGGAGGCGCGAGGCGGGTAATCCCCCGGGCCGAAAACCTGATTCATCTGCAGGTTGTAACGCGAAAACGCACCCCCGTCCGTAATTGTCTGCCAAATCTCGTACGGCACCGCACACAAGGATCCGGGCGCCTCAAACGCCCCGGCATCGATCGCCGCCAGCTCCTCCGGTCCGGCCGATTCCGGATCGCATGCCGTCTGCCCCAGCAAATCCCTGTTGTACCACCGCGGCGCACCCCCAATGTCGCTTGTGGAGTGCAACGCCACAAGGGCGTTTCCGAAGTCGATGTACTCGGAATGTCCCCGAAGTCGTACATTGCCGTATTCATCGTCCCCATCGCCCCAGCCGGTGGTCCCTGCATCGGGAACCACCACAAATCGGGGATCGAAATGCCTGTTCTCCGTGTAGACATCTGTCGCCAGTTCGCCCGGTCTGAGGAAAAAAAGGAAATCATCCGGATCATCATCCTGAACGCACGAATACGTGACATCAATGTCCGGCGGTCCGTCGATCTGTTGGGCCTGGAGCGTGCGAGGTACGACCGTCGTGTTGCCCCACAGAACGACGTTGGTCACGATCAGTTCCGCTTCATCCGAATACACGCCTCCCGATACGTTTGTTGACGTCGACTGGGTCGCGACGTTTGCCGCGATCGTACAGTTGGTGACCGTCAGCAGTTCCGTCGAGGCGTGATGGACCGCGCCGCTGGCCGGCGACTGGTTGCCCACGAAGACGCTGTTCTCGATGTTCACTTCGACTGCCGCATCGGTGTAAACGCCTCCGCCCGCCTCGACCGCCGAGTTGCCGTGGAAAAACGTCTGCTCGATCGAAGCTGCGCCCGTGTTGTGGATTCCGCCGCCGGCGCAAGACATGGCCTGATTGCGAAGCAGAGTGCAGCGGCGCACGGTCAACAACGGCCCTGCGCCCGATGCGTGGATGCCGCCTCCGTCGTTGGCCGAGTTATCGACGATCCGGCAGTTGTCGATCAGCAGGTTGCTCGATTCGGTGCGGACGCCGCCCCCGGCCGAGCCGCCGTGCCCACCGACAACATCGAAGCCGTCAATAGTCGTCGGGGCGGTCAAGCTGATGGCCGTCACCACCGTGTAGGCGTTGTCCGATGTGTCGCCGCCGGGGGCATCGTCGTCGCCTTGAACGTCGCCGCAAAGGATCGTACGGTGGTGATCTATGTTCCGCTGACTTCGCCTATGTTCAACTCCCCGGAAGCCGCCGTAGACCGACGCGCCGTCCGGCAGACTGAAGCTGACCGAGCGAGGATCCGGCGACGGCGGCGGATCGGTCGGCTCGGTGGGAATGTACGTCCCCTCGGCCACCCAGATTTCCGTGCCGACCTGTGACACTTCCATCGCGTCCTGAAGGTCGTCGAAGGCCGTTTCCCATGAATACCCGTTACCGCCCGCGTCCGCGTCGGCATCGACGTAGACGACGCGCCCGGCCTCGTACGCCCCCATGTCCACCGAATCGCGCCAGACGCGCCCACCGCCCGCAAGATCGGTCTCGCCCGTAACCACGAGGCTCTCGTCGCCCGCGTCGAGGCAGGGCGACTCGGCCCCCAGCGTCAAGCGGCCGAATTGGTCGTCGGAATCGCCCCATCCGTTCGCGCCGGGATTAGGGGCCTGCGTGAAAAGCGGATCGGTGTCGATGTTGCCGATTCCACCGTAGACGTCGCTGCTGACCTCGTCCTGCACGCATGAATAATCGACGCTGATCCCGTTGCCGTCGATCTGGGCAGTCGCGCTGAGCGGACCGCCGCCGATCGCGTTTCGCCACAGAATGCAGTTGTCCACGTTGACCGTGCCCGATCCCGAATGCCAGACGCCGCCCGACCCCCCGCTCGCCTCGTTCTCCGCCACCGTGGCGTTCCGCACGATCACGGACGCGTCTTCCGCGTGAACCGCGCCGCCGGCGCCGTCGGTGGCCGTATTCCCGACCATTACCGAATTCTCAATCATTACCGTCGCACCCGTCGCGAACACGCCGCCGCCCTCAGCCGCCGACGATCCCCGGATGATGCACCGGCGCACGACGAGTTCGCTCTGCATGAACTGCGCCGCCAGTCGATCCGTCGCGCAGAGCAAAACCAGCACGAAAGCCAGAATCGACGCCACCGACTCTCGATGGAGACGCCCAAAACGATGATCAACGCCCGCAACGATCGCCCGTCCCAGTGCGTTCATGGTTGCCACCGCCGTCCTCTCTCGCCGGCCACTGTAGACATTCACTTCGCCGCTTGTTTGGGCATGCTCGCCCGCGCGGCTGAAATCCGCTCTTGGACACGTTGATTGGTTCTGTGATTTCATCGCACCGTCACCTCCGCCTGCTCCGGCATTGGCGCGTTGTGCACCCGTCCCGTCGGATCCACCAGGATCATTCCATCGTCCGGATGAACCCTCACTTCCATCGTCCCGCCGCCGCCTTGATTGGCCCGGACCACGAACGTGCCCAGATAGACCCTGGAGGCCGTCGTCACCTCACCCTCCAACAACGCGGCCACGATGCGATGCACCCGCGGGTCCGATTTGTGTCGGAATTCCCGACCCGCGAACACGAAGTCCGATCGCTCCGCGTCCACAAACGCGGCGATGGGGACACCGCCGTCGGCCGACAGACGCAACTGATAGCCGCGGAAGTTCTCCACATGCTCGGCGAACGCATCCAAGACCGTCGTCTCGCCCTTGCCGATGTCCCCGTCCCGCGCCACGAACTGCACCTCGATGTCGGATGCAATCATCTTGGCTCGCCGCGCCGCGCCCTGGCTCTTGGGCGATCCGCCCGCATACCGGACCTTCGGCGCCGCCGGGCAGTCGCATGCGAAAGTCCCGCCGAACGCGTCCAGCACCGAGAGCACGTCGAAAATGTCGATGCGCCTGTCGCCACCGGTAGGCGGATCGCCGCTGTTACACGGCACAATGTCCAAATTGTCCTGCGGGCAGACGATAAAAACGCCCGCAAACCCGTCCAGCACGCAAAGCAAATCGAAGATGTCAACGGGCCCGCCACTTCCGTTCACGTCACCGTAGGCCAACGTCTCGTCGTACGTACAACTCGATCCCACGCAATCCGCGTACGTGCACACGTTGTGGTCTTCGCAGTCGCCCTGTCCCGGACAGCCCGCTACGTGAATGCTCCCGCCCTCCACTCCGGCCGTGTTGTTCTCAAAGAGACAGTCTTCAATCACCGGCGGCGCGCCGGATCGCGCCACGGCCAGTCCCCCGCCGTACGCCCCTGCCGCATTTCCCCGGATCACGCACTTGCGGATCGTCGGTGCGCCGCTGACGACCAGAATCCCCCCGCCCCGGTCGCCATAGAGCGGCTCCGCCGGATCTCCGTCCGCATTCCCGCCCGTGATCGTGAACCCGTCCAGCACCGAAGCGGCCGACGCCCCGCTCGCGTTCACCACGTGATACGAATTCTCCGCATTGCCGCCGCCGGGCGAGTCGTCGTCGTTCAGATCGCCCGTCAGTATCGTCACATAGCGATCCGGATTCCGCTCTTCCATGTCGCCTCCGCCCGCGGGAAAGCCACCCAGAATGGTCACGCCGGTCTCCAGCAGAAACGAAACACTCCGATCGGTTTCGCCCGTCGGCCGATACGTCCCCTCCGCGACGCGAATGTCCGTGCAACTGCCCGCGATCGCCTCCTGAAGCGTCCGGTACGCCGTTTCCCACTCAGCGCCGTCGCAGACGCAGCCCGACGTCCCGCATTCGCATTCGCGCGACCCGTCCACGTAACAAACCGCCGCACGCGCCACTGGCGCAAGTCCGACCGCCACGACCACGATCGAACCGACGACGCCGGCATTTCGGCAGGCTTTAGACGAATTCATTTTCTTGTCCCTTCCCGAGAAGGCATGGTGAACTGTCGCATCCGCGACCGACGCGCGAATCCACGCTCCGGCGCGACGCCCAATGGCGTTCGACCGCCGGTGACTCGCCATCCCGAACCTGTGAAAACGAAAGGCCGCCGCGACGGGCGGTCCTGAGAGGCCGATACGCTGGACTGCTCTCTCATCCACGTCTCCCCACATCCCGTCGTCGCGGGTCATCTTTCGACAAGGGGGGCTGGAGGGCGCACATTCGTTCGGTCGGACAACTGTGACTGCCGCCGTGCCGAACGCGCCCATGATAGTATCAACGAAGCTTGGGTCAAGAAGTTTGTCCGAAAACTTGGCCCCGAATCTCAATTGATTGGGTATTCCGCGCATCGCTCGAACCAGCTGCCGCGCGTAAGTGCTTGACGCTGGCACAGTTGTGTCCATTGTTCGACGCCGCGCCACGCTGTGGGGCGCCGATTATTTTTTCCCGTTTGCGTCTCGGCAGCTATGCGCTTCGGTGAATAGCCGGTCGGTTGGCGAAGGCCGAGGGAGCCATCGTCACAAGAGCCATCGTGTCCACACGTAGCGAACCATCATATCCACAGGATTCTGAGGCCCGGTTGCCAATGGCGGTTGTGAAGGAGGAGACGGCCGAGGGCCATGATGGCGGCGACAAGGCCGTCAATGCGTTCGGTGGATTTGCGCTTCGACGGCTTGATGTTGTCCGCAACGCCGGTCTCGACGGAGATGTGGCTGACCATCCAGCGGGGGACGGCGTGGCCGACGCCTTGGATCGAACGCCGAACGCATATTCCGTCCTACGAAACAGCGAAGGATCAGCGTCGCGCGACGCTCCCACCCACATCCGCCCGCGAATCGTTTCAATCACCGCCCTCGGCGCCAGGTGGTCGAGGTAGCGGGCGGTGGTGGTGATGGAGGCGTGGCCGAGCTGGCGGGAGATGATGGCGATGTCCACGCCTTCGGCGCGGAGTTGGGCGGCGTGGGTGTGGCGGAGGCCGTGGGCGTGGACGCGTTTTTCGATTCCCGCCCGTGCGGCGAGGCGTTTGAACATGACGCGGACGTAGGCGTCGGACATGGACCGGCCGCGGAGCGTGCAGAAGACCGGGTGGCGGTCCGCGGCGCGCAATCGCCGGTGTGGACCGATTCACGCCTGGCCGGCGTCGGAAATCCGTCGGCGTCGGAGATTGGCAGGGCCGCAAGGCAGGATCGAGGACGGTCAATCCTGCCAGAGAACCTTGACGCCCGGCTTCCAGTGGCGGTTGTGGAGTTGGAGACGGCCTAGGGCCATGATGGCGGCGACGAGGCCGTCTATGCGGTCGGTGGATTTCTTCTTGGAGGGCTTGAGGTTGCCCGCGGCATCGGTCTCTACGGAGATGTGGCTGGCCATCCAGCGGAGCACGGGATTCCCGCCGTGCCGGAGTTTGGCACTGATGACCAGTTTTTCGAGCTCCTTGGTCGGCGCGGTCATGTCCTTGAAACCCTGGCCGAAGGGGACGACGCGGTGGCCGGCGTCGGAGAGCTCGGTGATGAGCTGCGTGGCGTTCCAGCGGTCCACGGCGATCTCGCGGATCGCGAACCGCTCGTGCAGCTCCTTGAAGCGTCCTCGGATGCGCTGGTAGTCGATGACGTTGCCGGGCGTCATCTCGATGAATCCCTGACGCGTCCATGTCTGGTACGGCACGCGATCGCGGCGTTCGCGTTTGGCGGCGTTGTCGGCCGGCACCCAGAATCGCGGCAGCAGCGTCACCGAGCCGTCGTCATGAGGGAACGCCAGCACCAGAGCGCTCAGATCGGTGGTGGTACTCAGGTCCAGGCCGGCGAAGCAGAGCTTGCCTTCCAACTCCGACTCGTCGATCGGCGTGCCGTCGCACGCGTCCCATGATTCGAGCGCCAGCCAGCGAATGTCCTGCTGCGTGCGGATGTTGAGATGCAGACGCTTGAACGTATTCTCGTAACTGGGCGTGTCCTGGGCCTTGCGGCACTCGCGTTCCAGATACTCCATGCTGACCGAGACACCCAGATTGGGATTCACCCGCCGCCAGACATCGGGATCGCGCCAGTCTTCCTCATTGGTGGCCTCGTAAATCACCGGCAGGAAAGCGGAATCCGTAATCACCCCGTCGCGGACCTTGCGGGCGTAGTCGTACTTTTCGTTGCAGATCGACTCGCGATCGAAGTCGGCCGTGGTGATGTGCACGATCATCGGCTGACGACGGGCGCCGGTCGAGGTGGTCAGCACGTCCACGAGATCCCGATTCGGCTGGGCGTGCAGTTCGTCCACGATAATGCCGTGCGCATTGATCCCGTGTTTACTGTACGCCTCGGCGCTGATCACCTTCAGCACGCATCCGCCGGCCTCGTAAACAATCGCATGGGTGTACACCTTGGCCCGCGCCGCCATCTCCGGTTCGGCCACTACCATCGTCTTGGCCGCGTTGAACACCAGCCGGGCCTGCTCGCGATCGGCCGCGGCGCAATAGACCTGCGCCCCCGGCTCGTGATCAGCGAAGATCAGAAGATTGCCCAGCCCGCCGCAAAGCTCACTTTTTCCATTTTTCCGGGGAACATAGATGAACGCCTCGCGATAGCGCCGCCGCCCGTCGGGGCGCTTCCAGCCGAAGAGGTGGCGGACGATGGCCTCCTGCCACGGCTGAAGTATGAATGCTTGACCGCGCCATTCGCCGGCCGTAAACGTCAGGCACTCGTGGAAGAAGTCCACCGCCCGTTGAGCGGCGGATTCGTCGAAGCGGCAGTCGCCGGCCGTGGCGAACGGATCGTAGCCAGGGATCGTTGTCGTCGGCACCGTGCTCGTGTAAGAGTCGGACATGTCCCGCTTTTCCGTCGGCCGTCACGGCGAGATCGCTACCCGGCCTCGAAGAACCGGCTCTTGGCGCTGTTCATCGTGCCCACGTCGGACACCGGAATCTGAATCCGCGCCCGGGCGCTAGGCGTCATGCCGAACTCGGCCTCCAGTTTGGTCAACTGCTGGGCCAGCTTGTTGGCGATGGCCACCTGCGGCCAGGGCATGAAGCACTTGACCTTGCCCGAATCGTCTCGCAACGGATAGACCTCGCCCTTGGCCTCGATGAACGCCTCTGCCTTCCGCCACCGCGACCAGGTGCGGCAGTAGCGAGCCAGGGCCTTGCCGTCGATGCGCGTCAACACGCCCATGCCGTCAAGCATGGGCACGACTTCGTTCCACGCGGCCCGGGCCTCGTCGTCGAGCCAGTCCGGGCAGTTTGGGATTCCATCCGGCCCGTGCACCTCCGACGCCTCCCTCCGCCGCGACACCAGCGTGCTGCCGCGGAGCTTCAGAACCGCCGTCGGCGTCGGCTTGGGGCCGCGTTTACCCATTTTGACATGCTCCATTCCTGAAACGGCCGAACAAGCCCAAAACCTGCGATTTCAGGGCCTTCGGCACCCAAAAACCGCGTTTTCAGCCCAAAAACGGCCATTTTGACCCCCACCCCCCCTATGTCAAAACCCTCGAATTTGTGCGTGACGGTTGACGCGTGGTCTATTGCAATTCTCCCCAGCTTTTTGACCGGCCCTGGTAGGTGCCACGCACAGGCACTACACTGTCATAGAGGTAGAGAGGCACG
>JABFSN010000188.1 GCA_013140575.1 Phycisphaerales bacterium
TGAGAGAACTCGGACTGCCTTCGCTATCCGTTCGTTGACCGCTCAACCCCATCGAACCGCCGTGTACGGACCCGTACGCACGGTGGTGTGACAGGGACAGCCCGCGAGGGCTTACCTATGTCGATTTGGGCGTCTCCCGGCGCCCATTCATCACCGTCGAGCACGTAGTCCGGTTCGCACCATGGGATCGTCGATTCGGAAGGTGATCGCGGGTCCGAGAAGGATGGTCGCCATGCTCCGTCCATGCCCGGATGTTCGCCGCATGGTTTCCGGACGCACGAGGCTCGTTTAATCGGGCCGCCTTAACAGACGACGATTGATGAATGACCGCTGATCCACCGCCGACGGTGGCGGCCCCGGCGGTTAGGACGCTGCCGCGGGGGACGGCGTCGATCGGGAGTGGTGTTGTTATGGTCGGGGGAACAACGCTCGCGGTTCAGGACGATGGGGTACAGGCGTTGCTCGACGCGCTCGACGCGCGGGCCCGCCAATCCGCCGGTCCGCAACATCAAAAGCGCAAGTCGCCCCGGCAGACACTGCGCACCGTCTGCCGACTGCGGTTTCTCGCCCGCGACGGCCGGACGCCGCTGGAATCCGACGGCGGCACCCGGGACATCTCCCGTGGCGGCATCGGTCTGGTCTGCGACAAGCCCGTCATGTGCGGCACCGACGTCCGGATCGCCGTGCGCGGACCCGACGAACGCGTCTTCCATCTCTGCGGAACGGTCAAGTTTGCGCGTTCGGTCAAAAACGATTGGAGCCATCTCGGAATCCGCTTTCAGCCGGTCAGCGCCGATCGACTGGCCCCATTCCCCGAGGGCCTCGTTCTGCCGGTCGCCACGCCCGATCCGGAGGAATGCCCGGACAAACCGTCGGCCGAGGAACCCGCGGGCAGTGACCGCCGCGCCGCCGCGCGTGACGAAGCGATCAAACGATTGGCCGTCATCGCCCGCGACGGCGCCCGATCGAAGGAGACGGCCGCGGAATTGTCCGCCTTCACCCGCGACGCCGACGCCGCGGTGCGGTTGGCCGCGATTCCCGCTCTCGTGGCGACCAACAACGACGCGGCCATCGCCACGTTGGTGTCGATGACCTCCGATTCGCATCGCCCGGTGCAGAGCGAGGCCATCGCGGCGCTGGGAAACCTGAAGGCCGCCGAGGCGGCGGGGCCCCTGCGCGAATTGCTGACCCACAAGGACGCCGAGGTCGCGGTCCGGGCGGCCTGCGCGCTGGCTCGCATGAAGGACATGAGCGCCGTGCCCGTGCTCGCCCGCGAGTTGAACAGAAACGAGAGCCACGCCGCCGCGGCCGCCCACGCCGTCGGTCTGCTCGTCGACCAGCGCATCCGTCCCAACGAAGAGGGCGTCAAACAAGCCCAGGAAGTAATCAAGACGCTGACCGTCAAACACTGACCTGCGCCAATACCCGAAATGTGCCGCGTCGGGAGCGCGGAAGCAGAGCCGTGGGCGCAAGCCCTCACCCTTGCCCACGAGTAGTCCCAGCGACCGGGACCCCGTACGCCGAGGGCGTTCCGGCTTGAAGCCCAGGGTTGCCGCGCAGCGGCTACCCTGGGTAAGCGTCGCAAGCGAGGAATCAACCCCAACGGGGTTGTGGCCGACTTCATGTGCGCGCGCCGCGTTCCCAATCCCATGGAAGTTGTGCATCAGGCTCCGGGCCCGCGCCCGCGCGCCGATGATTGTCGCCGGCCTGTTCGCCGGCCGACCCCGCCCGCAGCGAAGTCCTGGCTGTTCCGTATCGCCCGGACGTGCGAACGGGTATCATCCATCCGGTTGGAACCCGACGGTCGGCGGGCCGATTCACCACCCACTTCAGGAGGCGCGCATGGCAGCGACGAGACGCGATTTCATGATGTCCGCGGCCGCGATCGGCGCCGGATACGCCGTTCTGCGATCGAATGGAATCGGCCGGGTGCTGGCCGCCGCGGAAGACGTCCGCGACGTGCCGCCCGAAATGCTGGCCGGTGAGGAGTCCTTCTGGTTCGACGTGCAGCAGGCCTTCGCGGTCGACCGCAGCGTCATCAACCTGAACAACGGCGGGGTCAGCCCGGCCCCGCGTTTCGTGCTCGACGCCGCCCGGCGGCATTTCGAGTTCGCCAATCAACTGCCGTCGCGCAACCTGTGGACCATCCTTGATCCGCAGGTGGAAACCGTCCGCAAGCGCCTGGCCCGGGCGTTCAACTGCGATGCCGAAGAAATGGCCATCACCCGCAACTCGAGCGAAGCCCTGGAGATCGCCATTCTCGGTCTGGATTTGCAGCCGGGTGACGAAATCCTGTCCACCGCCCAGGACTATCCGCGGATGTTGAACACCATCAAGCAGCGCGAGCAACGCGAAAAAATCGTCCTGAAGACGTTCGACTATCCCACCCCGCCGCCCAGCCTCGAATTCCTGGTCGGGCTATTCGAGAAAAACATCACCCCGCGGACAAAAGTAATACTCGTGTCGCACATGACCACCTACACCGGACAGGTGTTTCCGGTTCAGCGCATCAGCGCCATGGCCCGCGCTCGCGGCATCAAGTGCATCGTCGACGGAGCTCATGCGTTCGGCCAGATCGCGTTCGACGGCGGCGCCATCGGCTGCGACTTCTACGGAACCAGCCTGCACAAATGGCTGACCGCGCCGCACGGCACCGGGTTTCTGTACGTTCGCAAGGAGAACATCACCGGGCATTGGCCCATGATGGCCGCCCCCGATCCCAAAAAAGACGACATCCGCAAGTTCGAGGAAATCGGAACGCATTCCGACGCCGCCCGGCTGGCCATCGCCGAAGCGCTGGTGTTTTACGAGGGACTGGGACCGGAGCGCAAGGAAGCGCGATTGCGGTTCCTTCGCGATCGTTTCGCCCGCCGCCTGTCGGCCAACGAACGCGTCACCCTGCGGACCAGTCTGGACCCGGCCCAATCGTGCGCGCTGGCTACCCTGAACTTCACCGACGTGGACCGCGACAAGCTCGTCGCCCATCTGTGGAATCAACACAAGATCGTGGTCTCGCCCATCTCCCACCCCGGGGCCGAGGGCATCCGCGTCAGCCCCAACGTCTACACCACCCTCGGTGAGATCGACATGTTCTGCGACGTGATCGAAAAAGTCCTCCGTGACGGCCTGCCGGCGTGACGGGTTTGCGTGCTCGGCGTGGCCGATTCTTGCGGTCCGGCGTGGACGGCTGCCGGTGAGCGCTCCCCGTTGGAGATACGATCACTTCACGATTGCTGCCATCCGCGCCCGGAACCGATCGGGCGTGCGCGCGCCAAAGGGCCTTGGGGCGGCAAGATCACCGCCTCTAGGCCCTCGACGACTCGTTGACCGAAACGCGACGGCACGGCTCGCGCGAGCTTCCTTTTTCCAGGGATAGCCCGGAGCCGCCCGAACGCCCTAGGCCGCGGCCGGGGCGCTGAAGAACACGAAATAGGCAACCAGACCGGCGATGATCAGCCAAAACCACTGTCCCATGGTAAACCTCCACCCAGTTTTCCTGACGGCGTGCCTTCGGCGCAACGTGCACCAAAGTCAGAATACGCGCCAACTTCACGGCATCCTAGCAGTTCGACGCCCCGTGTACAGATGACGTCAATCAAAAAAAGGACCGTTCGGCCATCGCTCACGCCGGACGAAGTTCCGGCCCTCCCCCGCGCCATAGCCGGGAAACGGGCTCTGCATGAAGTGTCGAATTCAAAATCTCTTTCAGACGGGAATGAGTCTACGCAGAAACATCACTCGCCAACGCTGGTCAATCGTCGGCTGTAGGCCGCATGGCACCGGCGGGCCGTCGCCTGCGCTGCCTATCGCTCGACATTCCGCCGCCGTAGCCGGCGCGTCTGACTCGACCCGCGAACGACTGTCGTCAGCGCTTGATGATCCAGTTCACGTACACGTTCACCGGCCGCGTCTCTACGTCGCCGCCCGAAATCGTGTGTGCGTGGCTGCCGGCCGAGCTCGCCGTATGAGCATGGTCTGTGTCCGTGTTGACGGTGTGGGTGTGGCCTCCGCCGTCCAGTAACTGGAAAAGGCCGAGATTGGACGCGGCGGGGTTTCCGCTGGCGGGCTCGGTATTGAAGGCACCGCCGGCACTCGCCCTCATGGACCCAAAATGATCGTGTTCTCCACTACCGCTCAGTGTGTGGCTGTGCGAGCCACCACTAATCGTGTGCGTATGAGCGGCGATGGTGCTGTTGATGAAACTCGCCGTCGGCAGGCTGGTCGCGTCGGTTTGCAGTGATCCGATGTTGTTGCCGGCGTTGCCACCGGCGTTTGACGCCGTTCGCGTCGCCGCGTTGGGGTCGTTCGCCGTTCCTCCGGTGACGCCGCGGAGAAACCGGCCGCGCAGGTCGGGCAGATGAAACGTGGTGCTTCCGTCACCCGTGCCGTAGGCGGTCCCGATGGCAGCGAAGAGATCGGCATTGGCGGCGCGGCTGATCGTCGAGCCGTTGCACAGCAACCACCCGGTCGGCGCCGTCGCCCCGGCGTACGCCACGATTGACCCGGCCGGCGTCAGTTCCCGCGCCGAGAATCCGTTGAGCAGTGCAGAATCTTCGGCTACGTCGGCGGTTTCCGCGTGTTCGGCGTCGGTCGCGCGGTCGGAATCCAGCGCCCGGAATACGTAGGGTGCGCTGTTCAACTCCTCGTCCGGCGTAAGTTGGTGCACGCCGTTGCCGGCGCCGTCGTCGAACCAGATGCGTAGCAGGACGTCGTTGTTCACGAACACCGTGAACGGAATCGGCGGCATGGGCATCTTGCCGAGGGCGACGCTGTACACGCCGTTCACCACGACGACCGGGCTCGACGTGTCCGGCTGGGCGGTCATACCCAGTTGCGTACCATCGTTGGTCCACAGATTGACATCGGTGCTACGCCGAACCAGCGCGAAATAGAAGTTCCCCGTCCCGGAGTACCGCTCGCCGTTGACCGAGATGACCCCTTGATGGGTGATCTGCGGCGGTACATCCGCAGCCCATGCCGCCGCCGCACAGCCGACCATTACCCACGCCAGAATACCAATCCTCGCCATCTTGCCTCTCCTCATTTGTTGCAAACCACCCCCCGGCGCGTCTTTCGACCGCGGACGGTCGCTCGGGATTACCTGGGGAAGACAAAAAACTTCGTGATGCCTGCCGCCAGCCTGCTCATTCCGCTCCGAAATGGCGGCACCGACCCCCACCCCTAAAACCAAGGTAGCGGATTCACCCCCGGAATTCAATTTAATCTCGATAGCGACGCAGGGATTTCGGCGTTCTTGGGGGCACCGATCGACGACCGCTGGCTGCGTGTGGATCGCATTCCGCCGGCGGTACCAACCGTCGGGGGCTGATTACTACAGTGTGTATGTAATCGCTTGGCATTGGTAGGCGATTATGCAGGCCTGTTTGCCACGGCGATGTGGCTCGCAATTTACGAAATGGGGATTGGCTTTGCGGCGTCGCGTGAACCGCGGACCCGGTGCGCCGGCGTCAGGGCATATCGCCGTCGCCGACGAGCGACTTTTGGACCTGAATGCAGTCGCCCTTGGCGGTGGCCGGCAGACTACCAACCGGGCCTGCGCACGTGCACCTCGGCATGAATCCCTTCGGACAGCAAGCTTCACCAACAAGATCGCCAACCGTGCACTTGCAATATCCACCGGGACATTCCTTGACCGTGTTGGAGGCAGTCGACGGTCCGACTTCGCCGGGCATGATTCCGCCGCCATTGCCTCCGCCGAAGCCTGCCTGCCGCCGTTGATTGACGGATGTGAGAACATCACCCAACCGCAACGACGGTTCCTGTTGCGCCGGGCGTATTCTCGCGCGATCGTCGCCATTCTGCATCACCAGCGATGCACGGAACGGCGTTCGCGCCGCCAGCCACGCGGCGCGATCGACATCCAGACCGTGAAGGTACTCATTCCACGATAACGAGTTGGTGACGTCGCCCGGGCCGTCCAACGCCCAATCCGGAGGGATCCAATCCTTCGGCGCTTCGGGCTCCATCGGGTCCACGAAAACGTCGATGCCGTTGTCGTCGGCGGGAACGATGGTCAGCCAGCCGACGTACGCGATTCGCTCCTTCTCGCCGTGCAACGAGTCGGCCGTCATCAGCGCGGTCACGTCAAACTCGACCCCCACCCGGGTCGCGCCGACTTCGCCGGCCAAGACGGTCAATACCCCGTTTTCTTCGAGCGCCACTTCGCCCGGTCCTTCGTAAAAACCGATTGGTGGATTCCCATAAACGAAGCCGGCACTCATCACGAGTGCCATTGCCGCTGCGGCGCTGGTTTTCACCATTCTGGTTTTCATCGCGATTGACTCCATATCCACCAGCCCGCTACTGGGCCATTCACGGAGGCTAACCTGATGGTCACAATGCCCGAGCATTATCGGGAAAGAGCCTGCCGGCGTCAAGAAAAAAAACAGTATTTCTAAATTCAAGAAATACTGCTTGTTTTAGGGAGCGATGGGCAACTTTTTGCGCTGCTACCGCCGGTTGCCGCCGAGGAGGCCAGAGCGGAACAGCAGATAGACCAGCGTCAGAATCGCCGACATCGTGGCCGCCACGTAGGTCAACGCGGCCGCGTTCAGAACCTGTCCGATGGGGGCCAATTCCGTGCGTCCGACGATACCGCTTTCCACGAGCAGTTCCCGCGCCCGGCTGCTGGCGTTGAATTCCACCGGAAGGTTGATGAGCTGAAACAAGACCATGCAACTGAACAGGGCGACGCCCGCGATGATCAGCGGCTTCAGCGACAGAAACATGCCGGCGATGAAGATCATCATTGAGAAATTGCCGCCGAAGGACGCCATGGGCAACAACCCGGCGCGGAGTTTCAGCGGCGCGTAGCCGTGGGCGTCCTGCAACGCGTGGCCGGCTTCATGGGCCGCGACGCCGACGGCCGCTAATGATCGGCCGCTGTAAACCGGCGGCGTCAAACGCAGAACCTTGGCGCGCGGGTCGTAGTGGTCGCCGAGAAAACCGTTGGCCTGCTCGATACGCACATTGTCCAACCGATGGGCCGCCAATATGCGTTGTGCGGCCTCGGCGCCGCTCAGCCGGCTGCTCGGGACCATTTCCGACGCGGCGGCCATCGTCGATTTCACGCGGTACGACGCCCATGCCGCCAGAAGCAGCGCGGGCGCCAGAAACAAGAAATACAGGGGATCGAAGAACATCGACGCACCTCCCAATTGGGTTCATTCGCCCAATCGCCAGACGACACCAAACGATTACTACGCCGGATGCACCGGCAAAGCCAGTACCAACCCCGTCAGTAATTGTAACTATAGCATTTGACGATGGTTACGAACCCAATCGGCGGAGTCGAAACCACCGCCTCGACGATCGTTGGTCACGGTGCCAGGCTTCGTCAGCACATTTCACCGCGCAGATCGGCTTGCCCCAGCACGACGAGCCGCTGGTGTTTGAACGCGTCGCAGGCCATGGTGAGATTGTCCGCGTGGACCGCGATCGCCGGCCGGCCGTGGGACAGGCCCATTAAAGCGTACGTGTAGTGAACGTTTATCTCCGCTTTCAACATGGCGGACCAGAGATTAATCAGCCCGCGCGGCCCCTCGGGAACGCACACGACGATCAGTTCGGTCTCCTTAACCTGGAACCGGTGATCGGTCAGAATGACGCCGGCCTCGTCAGGATCGTCAAAAATCATGCGCACGATGGCACAATCGACGAGATTCGTGACCGAGAGGCCCAAGATATGGACGTTGGACCCGTCGAACATCTGCGTCAGGTGCAGAAGCTGCCCGACCCTATCATCAAGAAACACAGACAGTTGCGTTACGGTTGGCGAACTATGGGCTTCGGCGGTCTCGAATGGTTGAATGGCCATGATGGGCGGAGTCTAAACGTAAACGCGCGCAAAGTGTAGTAAAATCCGGCACTTGCGGTTTATTCGGAGCGGCAGTTGTGCCAAATCCGCAGGGGTTTGGTCTGCCAAGTTGGCAGGAATCGCTATCGTCGCACGGCTTGTACGATCTGTAACATCCTTTTGTTAAATAGTTTACGTTTCATCATCGGAATCCCCCGTTCACGGCATTGAAATTGCATTCTGGAACCAAGCGAAGCACTGCGCGCCCCGTGGCGGCGCATGCCCGCAGGAGAGCGAACGTGTCAAGAATTATCGGAATCGACCTGGGTACGACGAACTCGGTGGTGGCCGTCATGGAGGGGGATCAGCCCAAGGTGCTGACCAACGCCCACGGCTCGCGGCTGACGCCGTCGGTGGTGGCCATCACGGAAAAAGGTGAACGGCTGATCGGGCAGATCGCCAAGCACCAGCAGGTGACCAATCCCAGGAACACCGTGTTCAGCATCAAGCGGTTCATGGGCCGGCGGCACAGCGAGGTCGGTCAGGAAGAAAAGATGGTGCCGTACGAAGTGACGGGCGGCGCCGACGAGCTGGTCAAGGTGCGCATCCGCGGCAAGGAGTACACCCCGCCGGAAATCAGCGCCATGATTTTGCAGGACCTCAAAAAGACCGCGGAGGACTACCTCGGCGAGAAAGTGACACGCGCTGTCATCACCGTGCCCGCCTATTTCAACGATTCGCAGCGCAAAGCCACCAAGGACGCGGGCGAGATCGCCGGGTTGAAGGTCGAGCGGATCATCAACGAGCCGACGGCGGCCGCGTTCGCCTACGGGTTGGACGGGCGGAAGTCGCAGCACGTGGCCGTGTTCGACCTGGGCGGCGGTACGTTTGACGTGTCCATTCTCGATATCGGCGACGAGGGGGTTTACGAGGTTTTGGCCAGCAACGGCGACGGACACCTGGGCGGCGACGATTACGACGAGGTGCTGATCAAATGGGTCGCGGAGGAATTCCGCAAGGCCGAAGGCATCGATGTTAAAAAGGACGCCATGGCGCTGCAGCGATTGAAAGAGGCGTGCGAGAAGGCCAAGTGCGAGCTGTCCACCACGCTGGAGACGTCGATCAACCTGCCGTTCATCACCGCGGACCAGTCGGGGCCGAAGCATTTGCAGATGACGGTGACGCGTCAGAAGTTTGAATCGCTGACCGAGCATTTGACGGAGCGTTGCCGGCCGCCGGTGGTGCAGGCGTTGAAAGACGCGCGAAAGAAGCAGTCGTCGTGGGACGGCAAGCTCGATTCGGTTCTGCTGGTCGGCGGCTCGACGCGCATGCCCTCGGCCCAGCGATTGGTGAAGGAACTGTTCGGCATGGAGCCGAACAAGAGCATCAACCCCGACGAAGTGGTCGCGGTGGGGGCGGCCATTCAGGGGGCGGTTCTGACCGGCGATCAGAAAGACATTCTTCTGCTGGACGTGACCCCGCTGACGCTGGGCGTCGAGACGCTGGGCGGGGTGATGACCAAGCTGATTGAACGCAACACGACCATTCCGACGAGCAAGTCGGAAGTGTTCAGCACGGCCGCCGACGGTCAGACGGAGGTGACCATTCACGTCTTGCAGGGCGAACGGGAGATGGCCGGCGATAATCGGTCGCTGGGGCGATTCAATCTGACGGGCATTCCGCCGGCGCCGCGGGGGATGCCGCAGGTGGAGGTGACGTTTGACATTGATCGCAACGGCATCTTGAAGGTGACCGCGAAAGACAAGGCCACCGGCAAAGAGAACGAAATCAAGATCGAGGGGTCGAGCGGTCTGAACAAGGACGAAATCGAGCGGATGAAACGCGATGCGGAGGCGCACGTCGCGGACGACAAGATGAAGCGTGCCGCGGTCGAGGCCCGCAACCGGGCGGAGCAGTTGGCCTATCAGACGGAAAAGACGTTGAAAGAGCACGGCGACCGCGTACCGGCCGAGGAGCGCGGCAAGGTGGAGTCGGCGCTGTCCAATCTGAAAGAGGTGTCCAAAGGCGACGACGCGTCTGCGATCGAGAAGGCGATGGAAGCCACGATGCAGGCGTCGCAGGCCATTGGGAAGATTATCTACGAAGAGGCGGCCAAGAAAGCCGGTGCGTCCGCGTCAAGCGGCGGCGACGGCGCGGGGCATGCCCGATCGGGCGGTGGCGGGTCGAAAGACGAAAACGTCATCGACGCGGAGTTCGAGGTGAAGGACGCGAAGTAAAGGCGAAAGGCGAAACGTCGAAAGGCGAAACGGGGAGAAGAGAATCCACAGATTGCACAGATTGACGCAGATTGGGGAAGAAGCTCACGCAAAGGCGCAAAGGGTGCGAAGTCCTGTAGGGTGGGCATTGCCCACCCTACGAGATGACGAAACAATGACCACGGATTCAGAACCGAACAACGAAGAGCTCGGCGAATCGGTCGTGGACGAAGTCCGCGCCATTCGCGAGAAGATCGACGCCGAAGTCGGGCATGACATCGGGCGGCTCGCCGAGTTGGTGAACCGGCGGGGTGAAGAGATTTGCCGCGAATACGGTTTGACTCGGGCGGAAATGCCGCCGGCGAATTTCCGGGCGTAGCGCACCGAGACCGTAAGGGAGGGGTAATTGTAGGGTGGGCCCCGCCCACCTCTTCGAACGGTGCGGGGCGAAAATGGGTGGGAAGTGCCCACCCCTCAAGACTTGCAAAAACGAAAGAAAGGAATCAGCAAGAATGGCGAAGAAACCACAGAATCAAGGGAAGGCATGGACGGCGGCGGAGATCCGCGAGTTGAAGCAACTCGTGAAGCAAAACACGCCGACGAAATCGATCGCCCGCAAGCTCGGACGCAGCATGGAGTCGCTCTACAACAAGGCCAGCACCGAGGCCATCTCGCTCAAGCCGACGAATCAGTCGCCGAATAATCGGAAGAAGCGGTGATGGAGGCGCATGGGTAGGGTGGGCATTGCCCACCTCTTGGAACGGCGCAGGGCGTAATTTGGTGGGCGGTGCCCACCTTACGATCCGGAATATGAACCACGGTGAGCTTTTCGCAACGCAAGGTCATGAAGGCCCTTCGGTCTCGGGGGTTTGAAGTGGTTCGCGAAGGCGGAAGACATACGGTCATGCGCGGGCTGGACGGCGTGCAGATCGTGATTCCGCGGCACCGGGAACTGAATCGATTCACGGTCCGGGGAATCGCCGAAGACGCGGACGTGGACTGGGACGAATTTCGGAAGGACATCGCATGACGCTCTATCACGTTTCGGTTCAACGCGACGGTAAGTGGTACGTCGGCCGCGTGCTGGAGCGGCGGGGCGTTACCACGCAGGGGCGCTCGCTCGACGAGCTGGTGGCCATGCTCCGCGACGCGATCGAGACGCTGTGGAACGAGCGCGACGTTCAACTCGAACTGGTGCTCGCCCCCGAATCTCCCGCGTCCGCACGGCCCGCCCGGGCGCGGCGCAAGGCGTCGGCATGAGTTCGAGGTCGGCAAGTGGTGGTCCATTGGACTTGAGAAACGACCGCGAGCTGGTCAATACGCGGCGGAAGCTGGAGCGACTGGAAGCGCTCTACGAGGCCGATGCGTTGGAAACCGGCGGGGACGAGGAACTCCGCGACGCGGAAATGCAATCGCTGAAGCGATTCATCAACCAACTCAAGGAAGAAATCGCCCGCTACGAGGCCCGGCGGAGAGTCTCGGCATAGATGGAACCGGGCGGTCCGCGGGTGTGGAGCATGTAGGGTGGGCATTGCCCACCAGTCGTAACGGCGCAGGGCGAGAATCGGTGGGCGGTGCTCACCCTACGGTACTCTTCGTTAGAGGCTATGAAAGTGAGCCGATTGCTCATTCATCTCGGACAGTCGTTGTTCGGCGGAATCGGCCTCGTGTGGCTCTTTCTCGAAGCGTTCTATGCCCTTGGTCCGGCACACGAGTCAACGGTCGCGTTCATGGATTTCCTGTTGGCTGGCTTGCTGCTCGGCGGTATCTGGTTCGCCGTTGATGGCTGGTGCGTCACTGGCTTCTTGAAGCGTACTATCGAGATCACCAGCAACGCCTTCGACACGCCGATCACCATCATGTTCGGTGACGTGTTCGCTCAAGAAGGCTACAAAGCCGTCTCTGTCAACGAGTTCTTCGATAGCGCCGTCGATGAAATGCACGTTGCCGGGAACAGCCTGCACGGTTTGATGCTGACTCAATACTGGGCGGGAAACACGGCTGATTGGGATAAGCAGGTTGCACAAAACCTGGCCAATACGCCGCCCGTTGACGCAGTGGGAACACGCCCGGCACCCGGAAAGCCGAATCGATACGCCATTGGGACAACGGCATCAGTTTCCAGAAACGGGCACGGTTTCCTGTGCGTGGTATTGACGAAGACTTGCACGACGTCTATCGAGGCTTCGGCATCATCGGATGACCTTCAGCACGCCGTGCGCGGCCTGTTGACCAAGGCACGATCGGTTTGCTCCGGCAACCCTCTCAACATACCGCTTCTAGGGAGTGGCCTCGCCCGCACGGGAATCAAGCCCAACATTCTTGTCGATCTAATTCTGCTCGCGATCTTCGAAGAAAGCAGAACGCGAAAGATCACGAACCACATTCGGATCGTTCTGCCCAAAGCGATGAGGAGGCGCATTGACCTGACGACCATCCAGAAGGACTGGAGATAGCTATGGCGAACCGCACAGGCACCTACGTGGCATTCGACGGATTGGGGCAAACGGATCCGACGAAATCGGACTTCCGTTACTACAGTACAATCCAGGCCTGGGATGCCAACAACAAGATCGACTTCAGCTTCGTCAACAGCCACGAGAAGACGGACGCCGTGCGGGACACGAGCAAGATGGTAACGCTTAAGGGTCGCATTCAGGAGCGCCTACGGGCATCAAAGAACGTGATCGTGCTCCTTAGGGCCTATCCCAAAAACGGGTCGCGCGCCGATATACAGTTCCGGGCATGAAGGCCCGGAAAGGCAGGTGCAGGGATGCACGGGACGGGAGTGGCGAAGCGCTGGCGTTGTTCGGATGCGT
>JABFSN010000035.1 GCA_013140575.1 Phycisphaerales bacterium
GGCTGTCCATCGTACACCTCCATGTTCTGAACCAACATTTGGAGTTGTAACTATGGCAGCCATACATACTTACACGCAACCTCATCAAGCTTGGCGCGAAATCCTGTGAAACACGGGGCTACATTCATGCCTGCCCGTGGCAGGCAATTCGCGGAGACGCCAAACACGTACCGGGCAGGATCCCCGTGCCCCACCCAGGCCGGGTGCCCGTGCCACGGGCTGCAACGCGTTTTGTCGACACCGGTCGTTGTGCGTTCCGGCGCCGGTTCGCTATCATCACCGGTGAAATGCCGGAATCGCCGATCGCCCATCCGAATCCGACGCCGAAAAGCGTACACCGCCTGTCCGTCGCGACGGCCGCGGCCACGCTGTTCCTGATATTCGTCGGTGGCACGGTGACAAGCAACGACGCCGGACTGGCCGTTCCCGATTGGCCGACCACATTCGGCGAAAACATGTTCCTGTACCACCCGCGAAACTGGGTGGGCGACGTTTTTTTCGAGCACGGCCACCGATTGACCGGCGCATCCGTCGGATTGATTGCCATCTGCCTCGCCGTCTGGACGCAACGATGCGATCCACGACCCGCGGTGCGGCGGTTCGCCTGGGCGTTACTGGCCGCGGTTGTCGTTCAGGGTGTGATGGGCGGAATCAGGGTGAACGAGCGATCCATCGCGTTCGCCGTCGTGCATGGATGTTTCGCGCAGTTGTTTTTCGCGGCTGCCGTCTGGATGATGGTGATCACGTCGGCCGCATGGTTCGATGCGGTCGAGGCGCCCGCCACGCCCGTCCCACGGTGGTGGATGGGGGTTTGCGTGGCGACGCCGGTCGTCGTCTTCGGTCAATTGGTCGCCGGCGCGATCTACCGGCATCTGCACGTGGGACTGGCCTGGCACGTCGGCGGCGCGATCCTGGTGACGATCGTCGTCTCCGTCATCGTGATGTGGGTTTCGGGCGAACACGCCGATCGGTTGCTGTTACTGCGGTTGGTCAAGTGGTTGGGCGCCATCCTGGTCATTCAGTTGACCATCGGCGTCGCAGCCTACGTCGCCACGTCGGCCGCCGACCCGACCGGCGAAGCCACGTTCTGGCAGTGGTTCATTCCATCGTTGCATGTGGCCGTGGGGGCGTTGGTTCTGGCGTTTTCAGCCGCCCTGGCGTTGGGCGTTTACAAGCTGATGGGGTCGGATTCGCGGCGGCGAACCACGCGGTCATCGGACCACATGGTCCCGATGGGATCATCACCATGACCGAATCCACGGTTCAGCGGTCCGGTTTCGCCAATTACGCCATGCTGTGCAAGCCGCGCATGACCGCGTTGATCGTCGTGGCCGCCGCCGCCGGGTTTTATCTTGCCCACGACGGCTCCCCCTGGGCCGACGCGCTGCCGCGGGTGCTGGCCATGTCCATCGGCACTGCATTGTTGGCCATCGGCGCCGGCACGTTTAACCAAATCATCGAACGCCGATGGGACGCCCGCATGCGTCGTACGGCCGATCGACCCATTCCCACCGGCCGCATGTCCATCGCCGCCGCGATACGGTTTGGACTTGCGACCGCCGCTATCGGGCTGACGACGCTGGCGATCGGTGCATCGCCGGTCAGCGCCGCCGTCGGGCTGGCATCGCTGATCCTGTACGTCGCGGCCTACACGCCGTTGAAGCGTGTGACGCCGTGGTCGGTCATCGTCGGCGCCGTCCCCGGGGCGTTGCCCGTGGTCATCGGCTGGACGGCCGCGGCCGGGTCGTTAACCCCGCGGGCATGGCTGCTGTTCGGCATCGTGTTCGTCTGGCAAATCCCGCATTTTCTGGCGATCGCGTGGCTGTACCGCGACGATTACGCGGCCGCCGGTTTCGCGGTGCTGCCGGTCATCGAACCGACCGGCCGGCGCACGGTCATTCAGGCTATCCTGTTCAGTCTGGCGTTGATCCCGGTCAGCTTGCTGCCGACGTTTTTCGGATTGGTCGGATACGTGTACTACGTGGGGGCGCTGGTTCTGGGATTTGTGATGCTGGGTTTCGCGCTCGAGGTCGCCCGACTACGCACCCATGCCAGCGCCCGCCAGTTGCTGCTGGCGTCGCTGGTCTACCTGCCGACGCTGCTGATCCTGATGACTGTCGACAAAATCCAGGCTTGAACGCGATGATTCCAGATCGACGGCGCTGCAACGCCACGCATCTCGCCGCTTTTTCCGAGCCGCAACCGTTGGCAAGTCGTGGATTTCGATCGCGAGTTTATGGTCGAAATAATCCGTCGGGGCGATCGTTGTTGGAATCTGCAGCAGCCAATCGCCGCGCACGCCGGATCCACGTCCCCGCGACGGCCGTCATCAGAAACAACACGCCGTAGACAATTCCCGCCAAAACGATGACGCCGGCCTTGGCTCCCTTCACCAGCCCGGAATTGGGGTCGCCGAAACAGACCGAACACGCCCGCGCGACCGATCCCGACAGCGCGACGATCCCAGCCGACGCCAACAGCACCCGCGGCAGTATGGATTTCGAAGAATTCACCAGTTCAACGCCCGCAGCTTGCGCACGAACCAGTTCGAATAAACCACCAGCACGCCGCCCAGCGCCACGAACGACAGTGCCAGCGCCAGGTCGCCGGTCGCCCCGGATCGTCGGTAATGGACGACGCCCCATACGGCCATGAACGCCGACAGGGCGATCGACACCGCGATGAAAACGATGTGAAAAGCCTTCAACGACATTACAGCGGCGACCCCGTGCTGCCGCCCACGTCCAGCACCGGCAACAGCATCAAGAAAACGAAAAACAACACCGTCAACGTCAACACCCAATAGATGATGCTCTTTTCCGAAATCAGGTGCATGAAATAGCACGCCACCAGCGAACCCTTAATCAGCGCGATCAACATGGCCAGCGCGACGGCCGTTCGAATCGGAAGATGAAACTGGGCGACCCCCACCGTCACGATCGTCAGCACCAGAAGCGCCGCGAATACGGTGACGTACACCCGAACGTGCTTGGCAATGTCCTCGGCCCCGTGCCCGCCCATGTCCGGCTCCTACAGCAAATACAACGATGGAAACAGGAAAATCCAAACCAAGTCCACGAAATGCCAGTACAACCCGGCGCATTCGATCCGCCCGGCGAACCGTTCGCGGTTGGTGCGGAACATGACCGCCCCGGGGAACAACAGCCACGTGTTCACAATCACCCCGCCAATGATGTGCAGTCCGTGCAACCCCGTCATCGTGAAATAGGTCCCGAAAAAGTTGCTGTGCCCCGGACCGAACGACGAATGTCGGAAAATTCGCTCGCGCTCGATCTTCTCCGCCTCGTGATGCACGTCCGGATGCTCTTTGTCCGCGTCACGGGTGAACAGGATGTAATCTTGCTCGTCGTCGTCCTCGGTCAAATGCCCGCGCATCGACGTGCCGTCGTGCAGCCAGACCTGGTGGTGATCGAACTTGGGCCGGTACTCGAAAAACTTGATCACCAGGAACGTCAACGCCAGCAGCACCGTCAGCCCCAGATACATGCGGAACTTGCCGAACTGGTTCAGCTTGACCGACGCCCAAGCCATCACCATGGTCACGCTCGACGCGATCAGCACCACCGTGTTGATCGTCGCCAGCGGGACGTTCAATTCCTCCCAACCGTGGGGCCAATGGTTCGACCCCACCCGCAGCAGGATGTACGTCGAAAACAGCGCCCCGAACAGCATCACTTCCGACGCCAGGAACAGCCAGATTCCCAGCTTCGCGTTGCTGACGCCGGTGATCGGATGCGGCTCCGTGATGTATTTGATTTCAGCCGACACGCAACGATTCTCCTATCGGCCCCGTGGCCCTTATCGTGGCACGGGCTTCCAGCCCGTGTCTCAAGCCGTGGCACGGGCTTCCAGCACGTGACGAAACCGAGGGCGCATGCGCTCCGGCCATGACTTCACGGGCAACATGCCCGTGCCCACGCTACGCCTTGGCCACGAACTGCGGCGAAAAATCGCTCGCCGCCCCCGGCACGCTGTATTCATACGGCCCGCGGTACACCACCGGCACGACCGCGAAATTCCCATGCGGCGGCGGCGACGGCGCCGCCCACTCCAACGTGGTGGCCGCCCACGGATTGTCGCTCACCTTCTTGCCCACCCGCATGCTCGCGAAAAAGTTGATAATGAACGGTATCTGCGCGATCCCCAGCAGCCACACCGACCACGACGACAACACCGTCAAATCCTGCACCGCGTCGCCGTGGAAATACTTGGTCTGGTCGTACAGGCGCCGCGACACGCCGGCCATGCCAATCCAGAACATGGGCAGAAACGCCCCGTTCAGAAATATCAGCGTCCCCCAGAAATGCAGCTTGCCCAGCA
The DNA here is from genome assembly GCA_013140575.1 of Phycisphaerales bacterium. Classification (GTDB taxonomy): domain Bacteria; phylum Planctomycetota; class Phycisphaerae; order UBA1845; family UBA1845; genus JABFSN01. The sequence goes on from JABFSN010000035.1 coordinate 4,342, forward strand.
TGTCGTTCATCTTGCGACCGGTGGCCTTGGGGAACCAGTGGTACACCCCCGCGAACAGCCCCATCAACGTCCCCGGCGCCACCACGTAATGGAAATGCCCGATCACGTAATACGTGTCATGCAGATGAATGTCCGCCGCGGTCAACCCCAGCGGCAGACCGGTCAACCCGCCAATCGCGAACATCGGCAAAAACGCCAGCGCGAACATCATCGGCACCGTGTAGCGGATCGACGCCCCGAACAGACTGATGACGAACGCCGTCAGAATGATCACTGACGGAATCGAAATGATCATCGTCGTGGTCTGGAAGAACGCGCTCATCGTCGTCCCCATCCCGGTCATGAACATGTGGTGGGCCCACACGATGAACGACATGAACCCCAGGAAGATCACGGAATAGACGACCAGTCGATATCCCCACAACGGCTTCCGCGTATTGATCGCGATCACCTCGCCCACGATTCCCATCGCCGGCAGAATCAGCACATACACTTCCGGGTGGGCCAGAAACCAGAACAAATGCTGCCACAACAGCGGGTTGCCTTCGCCGGCCACCTCCACCATGCGATTGCCCACCACCAGCCCTTCCGGCATGAAAAAGCTGGTCCCCGCCACCCGATCCATCAGTTGCAGCACACCCGCCGCCTCCAACGGCGGAAACGCCAGCAACAGCAGAAACGCCGTCACGAACTGCGCCCATACGAAAAACGGCAGCCGGAAAAACGACAACCCCTCGGCCCGCAACTGCACCGTGGTCACGATGAAATTCACCGAACCGAGCAGCGACGACGTGATCAAAAACACCATGCCGATCAGCCACAGCGTCTGACCAAACGGGGCGATGTTCGACAACGGCGGATAACTCGTCCATCCCGACTGCGCCGCACCCCCAGTCACGAAAAAGCTGAACAGCATCACCACGCCGCCGACGAAGAACACCCAGTAGCTGGCCATGTTCAGCCGCGGAAACGCCATGTCCGGCGCCCCGATCTGCAACGGCAGAACGAAATTCCCGAACCCGCCGACGGCCAGCGGCACCACCCCCAGGAACACCATGATCGTCCCGTGCATCGCCCCCAACTGGTTGTAAAACTCCGGCAGCATTGTGCCGCCGGGCATGTTCGCGGCGCCGAAAATCTTCGCGAAAAACGACGGAAACGTCCCCTTCGGATACGCCAGTTGATAACGCATCAGCATCATCAACGTGAATCCGAAAAACAAAAACACCAGCGCCGTCACCGCGTACTGAATCCCGATGACCTTGTGGTCCACCGAAAACACGTACTTCTGCCAGAAACCCAGCTCGTGATGGTGATCTCCGTGCGCGTGGGCGCTGCCGTGTGAATGGCCGTGATGGTGATCGTCGTGGCTCATGCGTCCTCTTCCTCTTCTTCCTCACCGCCGCTCGATTTCTGCTCGAGCTGCCACTGCCGGAATTCCTCCGGCTCCTGCACGAACAGGTCGGAAATCATCGTGAAATGATTGTTGCCACACAGCTGCGCGCAACCGATCTGATAATGACCGGTCTGCGTGGCCGTGAACCACACCGGAATCTCCATCCCCGGGATCACGTCCTGCTTCACCCGCATCACCGGAATCCAGATGCTGTGGATCACGTCCTTCGACGTCAGCCGCAGCACGATCGGCCGGTCCTTGGGCATGTAGAACTTGTTGTTTAGCGCAATGTCGTCCGCCGCCAGCGGGTCGCTGCGATCCAGCCCGATCAGGTTGTCCGCAGCCATGAACCGCGGATGCGTCCGCCCGAATTTCCCGTCCGCCCCCGGATAATGGAAATTCCACGCGAACTGCTCGGCCACCACCCGGATTTCCATGGGGTTTTCTTCCGCCTTGGGCGGATCGTTCCGGTATTTCGACCACACCGGCATCGACAGCCCCACCAGCAGGAACACCTCAAACACCAACACCCCCACCTCGGCCACCTTGGATATCTTCGCCTTGGGCAACTGATAGCTGGCCTGATGCCCCGGCCGCGCTCGGAACTTGATCAGGCAATAAACAAAAAAAATGCCCCACCCCACGAACAGAACCGCCATGAACCAGTGGACCACATCGATGATGCGATCGATACCCGCTCCATGCATCGAAATGTTCGGTGGAAACCACCAACCGTACGGACTTGTGTCCATGGTTGCCAAACTCCGCGATTAGTGCCGCAATCCAGTCTTTACAAGGGCGAACGAAACCGCAGGTCATCAACCATGCTTCCGCGCCGAAGACGATGGCGATCCGACCCAACCAGCCCTTCCGACCACGCCGCGCCGGTCGAGGCTGGGATTCTAGTCAATTCAAATCCCGTTGCAATACTATTTTCTCGCCCCGCATTTCCCCCCCTCCGCTGTGTCTCTCTGTCCCCCCCGAATCGCACCCTCCGCAACCTTCACACCCTTCACACCCTTTGCACCCTCCACATTTGCCACGTCGGCCCATCCAACTCTCTGAACCTGTGTCCCTTCTTCACCATGTCCCTCGGTCCCTTCCTCCCCCAAATGCCGATAACACCGTCATCGAACGCCATTACGCCCCGGGCATGGACCCCGCGCCGCGGCCACCCTATAAACGGATTGATGTTGGTTTCCGATCCATCCCCCACTTCCCGACGACCGGTCATCGTCGCCGCCAGCGCGGCCATGCAACGCATTCTGGATATCGCCCGCCGAGCCGCCGCGTCCGACGCCACCGTCCTCATCCAGGGCGAAACCGGCACCGGCAAGGAGCTCGTGGCCCGCACCATCCACGATCAGTCCGAGCGCTCGGGCGGCCCCTTCGTCGCCGTCAATTGCGGCGCGTACACCGACAGCCTGCTGGCGTCCGAACTGTTCGGACATGTTCGCGGGGCCTTCACCGGCGCCGTCACCGACCGCGCCGGGGTGTTCGAAACGGCGTCGCGGGGCACCGTTTTTCTCGACGAAATAGGCGAAATGAGCCCCACCATGCAGGTCAAGATGCTCCGCGTCATGCAGGAGCGGCTGGTGATCCGCGTCGGATCCTCAAAAGAAACCCACATCGACGTCCGCGTCATCGCGGCCACCAACACCGATCTGGTCGAGAAAATTCGCCGGCAGGAATTTCGCGAGGACTTGTATTATCGGGTCAAGGTGGTTTCCTGCGTCATCCCCCCCCTGCGCGACCGCCCCGACGACATCGATCCCCTCATCGACCACTTCCTCGCCCATTTCTGCGCCCTGATCGGCCATCGCGACGTGACCTTGGCCCCCGCCGCACGAAAAATCCTCCAGCGCCACGCCTGGCCTGGAAACGTCCGCCAGATTCGCGGCGAGATTGAGCAACTGGTCTCGATGGCCGCCGACGGCACCGTCCTGGCGCCGAACGACCTGTCGCTCGAACTTCGCGGCGAAACCGCCATGTCGCCCATGCCCGCCGCGCCGCAGGGTTCGGCGCCGCCCGCCGCCGCGTCAATCGGAACCGACCGGTCGGACGCCACCTACCAAGCCCTGCTCGACGAGTGGACCCGCGCCGTCATCGAGGAGCGCCTCACCCGCTTCGCCGGCAACATCACCCGCACCGCTCAATCCCTCGCCATCTCCCGTTCAACGCTCTACGCCCTGTTGAAGAAATACGGAATGCACGGTCTGGATGAATGACCGGCCCGGTGGGGGTCAAACGGGTCACGTTTCGAGTCACCGACTCGGTCGCATGCCGTGTAAAGACGTGGGCAACGGCCGCCGTTCAAGCCCCAGGAAGGCGAGAATGCGACGTCGGGCAACCCTCGACCGCCATCGACCACGACTGAACCGAACGTACGGTCGTGGAGTCGAATAGTGCTGCGCCTACAGCTTCTGTGATTGCAACGACTTGCAAGCCTTGTAGTAATCCAGCACACGGGACATCGACTCGCGCTCTTCATCCCCGGCCGCGACCGCGACGGCTTCGGCTTGCAGTTCGATCGCCCGCTCCACCAGCCCGATCTCGAACACGGCGCGGGCATACGTGTCGATCATGGTGCAGTCGCCGCCCTTGCAGGCCGCGTACCCCGCGGCGGCGGCCTTCAACGCCAGGTCCGGCTGCCGCCGTTCCAGCGTGGTGATTTCCAGCAACGAGATCGCCAGTTCGTTCATGGCGTCCGCGTTTTTTCCATGCGCCGCAATGTGCTGCTCGACGATCTGCCGCAGGCCGGCCGTGTCATTCGTCGCCCCCAGATAACCGTACACCACCGCCTCCATGGCCGACCGGTTCATCGGATCTTTCGCGAGGATTTCGCGCGCCGTGTCCTTGAATTTCGGCCAATCCTGCGCGTTGGCGAACCGGTTCAACTGCACGAACAACGGCGCCAGTTGCTCCCGCGCCACCGCCAGCGAAACGTCGTACTTGCCGCGCAGCGCCTGGTCCACGATCACGTCCAGCGTCGGGTCGCCCGGATGACCGTGCCAGATCAATTGCCCGTTCTTGTCGACCAGGAAACCGTACGGGATTCCCGCCGCTCCCACGCGCATCATGTAACGGCTGTACGTCTCGTTGTTGCCGTCGAACCCAATCGTGTACCCCATGGACTCGCCGCGCGACGAAACGAAACGCTTGACGGCCTTGACCGTCTCGCCGCGCCCCGGTCCGGCCACCGCGATGACCACCAGCCCCAGGTCACGATATTTGCTCTGCATTTCCGTGACGTGCGGAATCTGCTCGACGCAAGGACCGCACCACGTCGCCCAGAACTCGATCAGGAAAACACTCTTGTTCTTGCCCTTGGCCAGTTCGACCGGCTCGCCCTTGATCCAGTCGCTGATCGCCAGTTCCGGCGCCGGGTCGCCCAGGTTTAGTTGCTGCCCGTTCGTCGGGCGCGCCATGAACGCGCCCACCAAAATCGCCATCACCCATCCGCCGCGCATGTTCATGCAGCCTCTCCGATCGGCCCATCATCCGTTTGGGGGACCATCCACCCCGGTCCCTGAATTGGGGGCGCCATTTCCAACCCCAATGGTCAGTTTAAGGCACGCCCGCCCCGAAATCAACCGGCCGCCTGCCCACCCGATGACCCATGTGGATTCCCCACAAGTGGTTACATCGTCTGTCAATTCCTGACGCGACCGCCTCCCAGCGGCCGTCACGAACGCACCGTCACCCGCAACCGCGTCAACCGCCGGCACGCTTCTTCCAGATCGGCCATCTTCTTGGCGTAGCAGAATCGCAATTGGCACCGGCCGTCGTCCGGATTCGCGAAAAACGCCGACCCCGGCACGGTCGCAACCCCCACCTCGTCCAGAATGCTCTCGGCCGCGTGCGTGTCGTCCCGATATCGCCCCGGCTCGAAACCAGCCAACATGTAGTAACTGCCTTCCGGAATGTAGGGTTCGAACCCGCACGCCCGCAACGTATCCGCCAGCAGATCGCGCTTAACCCGGTAATCCCGCTGCATCCGCCGGTAGTAGTCCTCGGAAAGGTGCATCCCCGCCACGATTCCATGCTGCAACGGCGCCGGCGAACAGATGTACAACTGATCGCTGACCACCGCGATCTTCTCCGCCAGCGCCGCCGGCGCGATCGCATACCCGACACGCCATCCCGTGACGGCGTACGTTTTCGATGCCCCGCTGATCGTCACCGTTCGCGCCGCCCCGCCCGGCATCCGCGCCGCGCTGACGTGCGCCCGACCGTACGTGATGTACTCGTATATTTCGTCCGTAACGATCAGCAGATCGTGCCGCGTGGCCGCCTCAACCACCAACCGCAATTCATCTTCGCTGAACACCTTGCCGCTCGGGTTGGCCGGCGTGTTCACCAGGATCATCCGCGTGCGTTCGCCGATCGCCGATTCCATCGCCCCCTTGGTAAACGCCCAATCCGGCGGCCGCGTGTCCACGAACCGCACCACTGCGCCGAACAGCTTCAAAACGTTGACGTGATAACTGTAGAACGGCGAAAACACGACCACCTCATCGCCGGGATTCAGCACCGCCAACACCGTGGCCGCGAACGCTCCGGCCGTCCCCACCGTGACCACGATCTCCGTCTCCGCGTCGGCCGCAATGCCATTGAACCGCAGCATCTTCTCCGCGATGACCTGCCGCAACGCCGCGATTCCCCGCATGTGCGTGTAGGTCGCATGGTCCGCGTCGATGGCCGCCTTGGCCGCCTGTTTCACCGCGTCCGGCGCCGGCTGATCGCAGACCCCCTGCGACAGATTGACGCCGCCCATGGCCGCACATTTCGCGGAATACTTCCGGATTTCCGACTGCTTCAGCGTCCGCACCCGGTCGGCCAAATCGCGCATCGCAACAGCCTCTCCATTCACGCCGTCAACGGTCGCCGCATTCCGACGCGGTTCGGTTCACCACTATATCGACACCGGCGGCGCGGCACCATCGTTCCACAAATCGTCTCCATTGGCCAAAACCGTCGGTCCCCGGCTACAATCGCGATTACCACTGGCGCGACGGAATGCACTCATGGCTCGCAATCCTCGAAAAAACCTCTCCGGGAAACCGGGACGCACCATCGCCGTTTTCGGCGGTTATTCCGTCGGATGCGGCAGCGACGCCTATCGTCATGCCTACGAATTGGGCCGATCGCTGGGGGCGGCCGGTTTCCGGGTCGTCAACGGCGGCTACGACGGCACCATGCGCGCGACCAGCCAGGGAGCTCGTGAAAACGGCGGATACACCATCGGCGTCACCTGCCCGAGCGTGATCCGCAACGGTCGCACCCCGCTGGAACCGAACGAATTTCTCGACGAGGTCATCCCCGCCCCCGACCTGCTGTCACGCATCGATACGATGATGCACATGGCCGGCGGTTTCGTCATTCTCGACGGCGGAACGGGCACGCTGACCGAATTCGCCATCGTGTGGGAACATGTCAGCAAGGGTTTTCTTCCGCCGCGACCCATCGTGCTGACCCACGACGCATGGAACGACACGGTCGACGCGATTATCGAACGCAAACCGACCGCCGCCGTCCAGCTGTTTCGCGCCCACGACGTGAATCAGATCGTCGCCCACCTGCGTGAACACGCCGTGCAAATCAGACGCGCACGCAACTCCGCACCGGGGCTGCTCGCACCCGATCCCCCGACGCATGCGAATGACGGATCAACCACGGTGGCCGAACTGCGGCGCTTGATCGATCGGTTCATCGCCGACCGCAACTGGCGCCAATTCCACGACCCCAAAAACCTGTCCGCTTCCATCGCCATCGAGGCCGCCGAGCTGATGGAACATTTTCAGTGGCTGCGCTCGGACGAACTGGACAACGGCGCATCCAACCCGCGGCTGCGACAGGCCGTCATCGAGGAACTCGCCGACGTGCTGGCCTACGTGCTTTCATTCGCCAATGCCATGAACATCGACCTGACAACGGCGCTTGCCGAAAAAATGAAAAAGAACGCGGTCAAATATCCGGTCGCAGCGTTCCGCGGCCGCGCCCGATAGACCGGCCGTGTGTTTTAGCCCGCAGAAGGGATGTTCGAAAAAGCTCGGGTAGCGATTATACTCGTCCGTGAACCGGCGCGGCATCGGAACGGCGCCGAGAAAGGACCGGTACATCCATGACCATCCGCTCACGGTACAACACGGCGCGAGGTGCCGCTGCAGTTCTGTTAACGACCGTGGTTTCGTCGGCCGTTTCGCCATTTGTCCAGGCATCCGACTGCAACGGCATTTCCGTCGGACGGGTTCCGATCAACGACCTGGCGACGGGGTTATACCTCGGTCAGTATCAAGGCGGGTGGTACCCGGGTGGATCGAACGATGTCCCGCCGGCGCACGCCGCCGAAGGGCTGTCCCGGGCGATTTCGATCCAGGCGCTGGACATCAACGGGAATCCCGACCCCGACGGCAAATACGTGCTGCTGTCCATAGGCATGTCCAACACCACGCAGGAATTCTGTTCGCAATCTTCGGATCCCCCCTGCGACTCGTGGACGTTCATGGGGCAGGCCGCCGTTCATCCCGACGTCAATCAAACCGGCCTCGCCATCGTAAACGGCGCACGGGGCGGTCAAACGTCGGCCGCCTGGGACCAGCCCACCGACGCCAACTATGATCGCATCCGCGACACCCGCCTGATTCCGCTGGGTTTGTCGGAAGCGCAGGTTCAGATCGCCTGGGTCAAGGTCGCCAATGCCGGACCGACCGTATCCCTTCCCAACCCCACCGCCGACGCAAACATCATGCTCGCGCAAATGGGAAATATCGCCCGGACGCTGAAAACCCGTTACCCCAATCTGAAACAGGCGTTTTTCAGCAGCCGGATTTACGCCGGATACGCATCCACCACGCTGAATCCCGAGCCCTACGCCTATGAGGGCGGTTTTGCCGTCAAATGGTTGATCGAGGCCCAAATCAACGAGATGACCGGCGGCGGCACACATCCGCTGGCCGGGAACCTCAACTACGATACCGTCGCTCCTTGGATTGCCTGGGGACCTTATCTATGGGGGGACGGACTAAACCCGCGCAGCGACGGCCTCATCTGGGCTTGTGCCGACATGCAGTCCGACGGGACGCACCCCGCGGCCAGCGGCGAGGGAAAGGTCGGCGCCATGCTTCTCCAGTTCATGCTCGATTCACGCTTCACTTCTCCCTGGTTCCGAATCGCTCCGCCACCCACCAGCGTGCCTTCGCACTCGCTTTTTGCCGCAATTGCGACCGCTTGCATCATCGGGTCGTTGGCGTGCCTCGCTATTCGCCGGACGTCTTCCGTTCGACATTCCACGATAGGCGGTAGCCCCTGACGTGTCGGCGGCGATCACCACTCAACCAATCCTGCCCAACTCCTACGTCATCCGTGGCGGCCGGGTCATTGACCCCGGAAACCGCCTCGATCAGTCGGCCGACGTCGCCGTCGTCGACGGCCGTATCCACAGGATCGGCCGCGAGCTTACGGTCGACCATCCCTCGATCGACGCCACCGGGCTGCTGGTCTGCCCCGGGCTGATCGACATTCACGTCCATTTCCGCGAACCCGGCGGTGAGCACAAGGAAACCATCGAAACCGGGTGTGCATCGGCCGCCGCCGGCGGTTTCACGACCGTCGCGTGCATGCCCAACACCAATCCGGCCATCGACTCGCCCACCGTGCTGGACCTGATTCGCGAAAAATCGCGGCGTGCCGGCCTTTGCCGGGTTCTGCCCATCGCAGCCGCCACCGAAGCCCGCCGCGGGCTGAAACCGGTCGACATGACTGCCTTGAAAGGACGGGGCGCCGTCGCGTTCAGCGACGATGGCGACGGCATCGAAGATGACGCGGTCATGCTGCGGGCACTGGAACAGGTGGCCGCCGTCGGGTCGGTGTTCATTCAACATTGCGAATTCAAATCCATTTCCGCGGGCGGCGTCGTTCACCACGGGCGGGTGGCCGAGGCGCTGGGAGTGCCGGGCTACGACCCCCGCGCGGAATCGGCCATGCTCGAACGGGATATCGGGCTGGTGCGTCGCACCGGCGCCCGATACCACGTCGCCCACGTCTCCGCGGCCGAATCAGTGGAATTGGTGCGCCGCGCCAAATCCGACGGGTTGCCGGTAACGGCCGAGGTCTGCCCGCACCACCTGGCCCTTACCGCGGACGCCTGCCTGGAATGGGGTGCGAACGCAAAAATGAGCCCGCCCCTGCGTGACGCGGCCGACGTCCGCGCCTGCATCGACGGCCTGTGCGACGGTGCCATCGACTGCATCGTGACCGATCACGCTCCCCACACCGTTGATGAAAAGGCCCGCGGAATGCGCGACGCGCCGTGCGGGATCGTGGGATTGGAAACGGCCCTCGCCATCGTCAGCGACACGCTGATTCAGCCCCAACGGCTCGACTGGCCCGCCGTCATCGCCCTGTTCACCACGGCCCCGGCTCGGGTGCTGGGGATCGCGGGCGGGAACCTGGGCGTCGGTCAGCCGGCGGACATCGTGCTGGTTGATCCGTCGATGACTTGGCGGATTGACGTCTCCCGATTCGCTTCCAAGTGCCGCAATACGCCGTTCGACGGTTGGAACGTCACCGGCCGGCCCATCGTCACAATCCTTGATGGACGCTTGACTTACGTCGCGCCGGGCGTCACCCAACGCCTGGAAACTGCCGCGCGGTGAATCCCGCATCACCGCCCGTCGACGGGTGGCGTCGTCGGGCGCAGCTTCCACCGTCATCGGCGTGGTCGTCCGCATCCGATTCACTGGATCGGAACGCCGCCACGGTGGGTATCAATTGACAGATTTCATCTTCCCTCGTCGGCCTCGAAACGTTAGCCTGCCGGTGGCGTAGCCCGCCGGTGTACCCGCCGCGCGGAATGCCCTGGTAATGATTCTTCCGCGGGAGCGATCTTCCGAACTCGACCGCGACGGGGCTTGCAAGGTCCGGGCGGGTGCAGTATACGACCCTCGTGTGCAGCCGGGTGACGCGGCAGGAACCGCCCCGGCCGATGGTGGGCGAACGCGGGCGACGAGCCGGCGACGCCCCGTTCCGCAGACCGCACCGAGCCTGGCTGTCGATCCGTGGCGCGCGACAGGTTCGGCTGACGCGTGTTCCGGACGCGTGACCGGAATTAGGTCCCTGAATCTACGGTTGAACCCGCCTCGCCGTTCGCGCGAGAATTACCCGCGGCGGAGATAACTCTTGAGTCCGGTTACCAAGGTGCTAATCGTCGTTTTGGTGGTGTTCTGCATCGCGTTCTCGATGGTCGCGATTTCCCTGACGGCCCAAACATCCGACTGGAAAGCGCTGGCCGAGGAATTCCAACAGGCCGCCCAGATCGCGGATGCGTCTCAACGCAGCCTGATGGCATCTCATGCCGCGGAGCTGGCCTCCGCCCGCGACAACATCAACGACCTGCTCGGCCGCCTCGGCAAGCTCGAAACGGATTTGCAGTCGTCCCAGGAAGAAAACGCCCGGCAGGGCAACGAAATCGCCCAGTTGATGACCGACAACCGCCGGGCCGACGCACTCGCCCAACGCCTGACCAACGAATTGGGCATCGCGCAGAACGGACGCAATGCGGTCGAGGAGCAGCGGCGTCAACTCGAGGCCCGCAACATCGACTTGGAGAGCCGTAACATCGCCCTCAACGACCGCGTCAATGAGTTAACCACGCAGGTGACCATTCTGGACCAGCAGCGCCGCCAGCAGGAACAGCAGATCAACATTCTGCGCACCGAAAACGAGAAACTCGCCCTGCAATCCGGAGTTCCGGGCGTGGGTCCGGAGGTTACGGCCACGACGGTTCCGGGAGTTAGTCCGATAACGCCCGTTCCCGCGCCGCGCATCACCGGGGAGGTTCAGGCGGTCGAGGGCGAATACGTCACCCTTACCGTCGGCTCGAACGACCAGGTCACCAAGGGCATGGTCTTTGTCGTGTCGCGCGGCGCCGACACATACGTCGGCGACGTGGAAATCACGGATGTCGAGCCCGATCTGTCCGCGGGGCGGCTGATTCGCAACGCCCAGGGACGATTGCCGCAACAGGGTGATGTCGTTCGCGACGTCTACCAGTTGCTGTCGCCCCGCTGAAAACCAACCCGCCGGCCATCGAAAGCCCTTCAAGAAACCGGATTAAAACGTCGGCGGTGCTTTCAAACGCGAACCGGTTCGACTATGTTACCGGCGCGGCGAACCACCCCCGCACCCTCGGCGCAGCAGCCTGACGGCGGGGCGGATGGTTCGCCGGCGTTGTCGCTCGGATTTCTGGAATTCACAGACCGGAGCAACCCGCGATGAGCGAAGGCGGAACCTCTTCAACAAAACCGGGCAGCGACATCTACACCATCCTGTTGGCCGTCGCCTGCATGTTCCTGTTGATCGCGACCGTGTTCATGTCGGTTCGCAGTCACCAGATTTTCGATCGGTGGCATCCGTTTGGCGGAATATGATCGGCACGAAGTGACCGCGCCGGTGTGACGGACCGTGCGAAACGCGGCGCCGATTTCATCCGACGGGTGCGGAAAGGACGCAACGCGTGATTTTTGATTCGCTGCTGGGTGCGTTCAGCGTCGACATGGGCATCGACCTGGGCACGTGCAACACGCTCGTCTGCGTGCGCGGCGAAGGCATTGTCCTGAATGAACCGTCGGTGGTGGCCGTCCGCCGCGGCACCAATCAGGTGCTCAACAACGGCAACGCGGTCGGCCTGTTCGCCAAGGAAATGCTGGGCAAGACGCCGGGTTCGATCGAGGCCATCCGCCCCCTGAAGGACGGGGTCATCGCCGATTTCGACATCACCGAGGCCATGCTCGGCTATTTCATCCGCAAGGTCCACGGTCGGCGGCGGCTGGTCAAGCCGCGAGTGGTCATCGCGATTCCCTCCGGCATCACCGCCGTGGAAAAACGGGCGGTCTACAATTCGGCGGAACGGGCCGGGGCGCGGCGGGTTTACCTCGTCGACGAGCCCATGGCCGCGGGCATCGGCGCGGGACTGCCCATCGCCGAGTCGACCGCGTCCATGATCGTGGACATCGGCGGCGGCACGACGGAAGTGGCCATCATGGCGCTGGCCGATATCTGCGTGTGTGAATCGATCCGCGTGGCCGGCGATGATATGGACGAGACCATCGTCAATTACATGCGCCGTACCTACAACCTGATGATCGGGTGCCAGACGGCCGAACGCATCAAAATCCAGATCGGCTCGGTGGGCGAATTTCCGGGCGGGGAAAAAGAGATGGAGGTCCGCGGCCGCGACATGATCAGCGGTCTGCCGCGCAAGACCGTCATCAACAGCGGCGAGGTCCGCGACGCGCTGCGCGAACCCGTCGGGCAGATCGTCGATTGCGTGATCCGCACGCTGGAGAAGGCCGAGCCGGAACTGGCGGCCGACCTGGTGGAAAACGGCATTCATCTGGCCGGAGGCGGCGCCCTGCTGCACGGCATCGGCGAATGGATGGCCGGCATCACCGGACTGGAATGCCACGTCGTGGACGACGCGTTGAGCTGCGTCGCCCGCGGCACGGCCGTCTATCTCGAAAACCTGTCGGCGTGGAAGGATACGATGGAATCAGAAGACGACCAGGCCTAAGGACGTACGCGACGGCATGGCCGGATCAGAGCCGCGGGTGCAAGCCCGTGGATGACTTTTTCGATACGAAATCACGAACGTCGCCGAATCACCGGGTTCGCGCCCGGTGCTCCGAAAAAACGTGTTACGCCCGATGCGCGCGAGTTCCCAGATCAGCCCCTTGAAACCCCATGCCCGCCGGCCGACGTAGAAAAATGCTGTCCCCGACCGGCTGGTTGCTCGTCGTGCTGTTGTGCCTTTCTTCGGCCGCACTCCTGCTGCCCCGATCATGGACCCGCCGTTTCGTGGGGATCACGCAGGTGATCGCGCCGCTTCAGGATGGCGCCACCCGCGCGGCCGACGCGGCGCGAGCGATCGTCAATGACGACGTGGACACCACGGGCCGCGAAATGGCCGCATGGCGAACCATGGCCGTGTCGCTGGCGGCGCAAAACGAGGCCCTTCGTGAACGGAATGCCGACCTGACCCGGGTGCGCGAGCGGGTGATGGGGTCGCGCGGACGGCTGATTCCGGCGCGCGTGATCGCCGACGATCCGCTCGCCTGGCGACGGTCCAAGCGCATCACGGCCGGCGCCCGCGATGGCGCCCGCCGCGGCGACGCGGTGACGTCGCAATGGTTTTCGATCGACCTGGGCGGCGACGCGGGCGCGGTGGCCGGCATGGGCGTTCTGTCGGCCGAATCGCTGATCGGCATCGTCGAGAACGCCAACGCCATGATCTCGCAGGTGCGGCTGCTGAGCGATCCGGCCACGCGGATGGCGGTCACGATCGGACGATTGGAAGGGGACGCGTTCGCATCGTCGGGCGCCGCATTCTGGCTGGTGGGCGTCGGCGGGCGGATTGAAATCCATGACGTGCATCATCAGTACGTGGACAACGGTGACGTTCGGGGCGGCGACGTCATCCTGACCCTGGAGGACGACGCCACGCTGCCGCCGTCGCTGGTTATCGGCACGGTGGCCGGCATGGAACGCGATCCAGGGAACGGACTGCTGTATGTCCTGGACGTAGACCCCGGCTTCGACGTCGACGATTTGCGCGGCGTTTACGTCGTGGATTGGCGGCCTTGACGGCCCGCGGCGGGAATGGAGGCGTGGGTTTTTGGCCTGGGTCATCGCCGGCAGGTTGCCCGTGCCACTTCGAGGGGCTCCCCAAGCCGCCGTCGGACAACGTGTTATTGCCAACGAATGGCGGATTCGCTAAAGTTTTGCGCCTGTGAGCGAGAGATGAATCAAGTGGTCGAAGATAACACGCACCGAAGGTGCGAGGAGGCAGTGGCAATGAGCGGACGAAGTCGGTTATGCGGGTTGATGGTTCTGGCGTTGGCGTTCGTCGCCCCGGCGCGGGCGGCCGATTCGATCGAGGACATCGGCAAGAAAATCACGGCGGCGATGGAGAAGCTGAAATCGTTCAGCGCCAAGAGCAAGACGGTCACGGAGATGAAGCAGGAAGGCTTCTCGATGATCAGCAGCATGGACGGCACGATGGAAATGCTCCACGAGGGCGAAAACTGGCTGATGCGCAGCGAGACCAAAGCCGTCATGGAATCCGAAATGGGCGGCAACAAAACCAAGCAGGAATCCACCGGTCTGATGATCAACGACGGGGAGTTTTCGTACACGCTTTCCGACACCGGCGGGATGAAATCGGCGTACAAGAACAAGATGCAGAAGATGGACACGGACCCGTTCAAGTCGTGGCACGACTCGGCCGAGTTGAAAGTGCTGCCCGACGAAACGATCGACGGGAACGCCGCGTGGGTCATCGAAGCGCTACCCAAGGGCGACGCCATGGGCCAGGGCAAGTCGGTCATTTACTACCACAAGGACAGCGGGCAGATGCTCAAGATGGTGGTGTTCGCTCCGGACGGAACCCCGATGACCACGACCACGATGAGCGACATCAAGCTCAATCCGTCGATCGCCAAGGACCGTTTCGTGTTCAAGGCGCCCGAGGGCGTCACCGTGCAGGACATGTCCAACAACCCCTGATCGTCAACCGCGTTTCGGCGCCGCACGGGGAGCGACCCGCGGCACTGTTTCGATGAAGCCAAAAGCACGCAGGTCGGGGACATCCCGACCTGCTTTTTTTCGCGCGTCCCGTAACCGGCAATCGGCGGCCCATTGCTTGGGGAGCAAGGGGCGGAGGAAATCCGACCGCCGCTTTCGTTCGGTTATTATCGCGACCGGTGAAATCCGATTGCCGTTTTCATTCGAACATTTTCGCGTTCGCGTCCACCGCGCGTGGGAATCAATAGAAAATGGTCAGGATCATGTGGGGGTCGGCTTTTTTGCCTTCCCACACCCCGATGGTCGACGCCGCGTACTTGATGGTCACGTCGGGGTTGTGGTCCGCCCAGTCGTTCACCTGACGGTTCATGAACGCCACGGCCCCGTCGTTCAGCTTGGCGTGGAATGTCCGGCAGCGCGTGGCCGCCGGTGCGTTCGGGTTCAGCGGACGGCGGTATTCCGAATCGTCGACGTGCAACGCCGCCCCGGCCAGCGTGTCCGCGCTGATGGCCCGGATGTTTCCCGAACCGGCCATCGACTCGTCGTCGATGACGGCCAGCGATTCCAGTCCCGCACCCTCCCCCGGCGCACGCATCGACGGCTGGCCCGGCAATCGTCTTTCGTCGGTATGGTGCTTTTGCTTGTATTCGGTCATGCAGTGCGTGCACAGCAGCCGCCCGTCGATCAGACCGGCCTTCTCGCTAATGACGTGCTCGGGATAAACG
The DNA here is from genome assembly GCA_013140575.1 of Phycisphaerales bacterium. Lineage (GTDB taxonomy): Bacteria > Planctomycetota > Phycisphaerae > UBA1845 > UBA1845 > JABFSN01. Next base: position 20,044 of record JABFSN010000035.1, read on the forward strand.
CTGGCCCCGCACCCTTCGCAGGGTTTGACTTCGGCTTCGGACATGATCGCACTCCCCGGGCCGCCGGACCGAAATCGCGATGCACGGTCCGATCCCGCCGCCCGACCCTATCCTGCACCCTCCCACGCCGGGTCGTCAACCCGTTACGCCTGAATTCAGTCGCGCGTGAAGGCGCAGGCACCGGGTTGCCGCAATCCACCGGGCGCCGTTCAATAACCGCACCCCAACCCCTGTTCGTACCCCCGCCCGCGGCCGGAGATTGTCGCCGCGGGAACCCCGACGGGGCCGCGGCGGAATCGCCCCAAGTCCGCCCATGACGAAAAACGACAGAAATTGTCGCGACGCGACAGGAGTGAGTTTCGTAGTAATATGGGGTGGTGGTCAGCGGATGGTCGGCGGCTGATCTGCGGCCTGCGTCCGGGGTGCGGCATCTGAATAGTGGCGTTGAACATCGAAAACACGACTTGATGAAACCATGAACATGAATCGGATTCTCGATTTGGGATTGTGTTGTGGCCTGGCCGTCATCGGCGTCGCGGCGGCGCCGGCGTCCGCGCGGCACGTCAACGTTCGATTGGCGCCGTCGGTGTCGGCCGTAGCGCCGGGGCAGCCGTTTGATGTCGCCGTGGTATTCACCGTCGACGAGCACTGGCACGTCTACTGGGTCAACGCCGGCGACGCGGGTCAGGCTCCGAAAATCGAATGGCGATTGCCCGACGGCTTTTCCGCGGGCGCTTTGCAATTCCCGGTTCCCAAGAAACACGTCGACCGCGCCAAGCTGGTCACCAACATCATGGAGGGCGAACCCGTCCTGCTGACCACGATCACGCCGCCCGCACAACTGGCGGCCGGTTCGTCGATCAAGCTCGCGGCCGACCTGAAATGGCTGGTCTGCGCCGAATCGTGCATCCAGGAATCGCAATCCGTCGAGTTGGTTTTGCCCGTCGCGGCCGACGCGAGCGGCGTCAAACCCGCCAACGACGATTTGTTCAAGAGCGCCCGCCGGTTCATGCCCGTGCCCGGCCCGCGCGGCAAGCTGGTGACGCTGGACGCCTACCTGGCCAAGGGCAAGATCGCGCCCGACGCCAAATTCGAGGTCCACCTCGACGTGGACATCAAGAAGGGGTTCCACATCCAGTCCGACCACCCGACGGTCAAGGGCCTGATCGCCACGGAAGTGTTCGTCTGGCCCGCGGGCGAGGTCTACTGGGATCCGTTGCATTTCCCCGAACCGAAGATCAAGGACGTACCCGCCGTCGGCAAGGTCGCCCAATTTGACGGTAAGATCACCGTCGTCCTGCCGGCAGAGGCCGATACGGACGTGCCCGGCGAGTTCCGGGTCATCGGCGGCATCTTCGTCTACCAGGGCTGCGACGACCGCACCGGCACCTGCCTGCCGCGCGAGGCCGTCGAATGGTCGGTCACCATACCCGTCGGCGTTGCGGCCGAGGATATACCGCGGACGCCGATCGGCGCCGGCGACGATCCGAAGGCGTCCGGCGGCACAGCCGACGAGAAAGTGCCATCGAATGGCACCAATGCGCCACCGGCGTCACCGGACGGTTTCAGCGATCGGCCCCCCAATCCCGCGCCACCGCCCAAGTCCGACGCCCCACGCGCCGACGTACCCACCGGCGACCGCGCGTCGACCGATTTTCTGGGGCCCGATTTTCAGCCTGCATTCTGGGAAAAGAGCGCCGTCGAGCAATGGCTCGAAAAGCTGGGCCTGCCCGGATTGCTGCTGGGTTGCTTCCTATACGGTCTGGTTCTGAACGCCACCCCCTGCGTGCTGCCCGTTCTGTCGATCAAGGTGCTGGGCTTCGTCCGACAGGCCCACGAATCGCGGCGTCGCACGTTCGCACTGTCGCTGGCCTATGGCCTCGGCGTGCTGCCATTATTCGTCGTTCTCGGTTTTCTGGCCGCCGGCGGGAAAAACATCCTGCAATTCCCCGTCGCCGTAATCGCATTAGGCGCCATTGTGACGGCCATGGCGCTCAGCCTGCTGGGCGTCTTCCAATTGAATGTCCCCACCGTCGCCGCGAATCTCGACGCCGCCTTTCAGAAAGAGGGTCTCGTCACGTCCTTCGGCAAGGGTCTGCTGACTCCCGTGCTGGGATTGGCCTGCGTCGGACCATTCATGGCCGGCGCGTTCGCCATAGCCAGTCAACAGGAAAAACACGTCGCGCTGCTTGGATTTCTATTCGCGGGAATCGGCATGGCCAGCCCCTATGTACTGCTTGGCGCGAATCCCAACTGGCTGCGTTTCGTTCCCCGGCCCGGCAATTGGATGGTGACGTTCGAACGCATCATGGGCTTTCTGCTTCTGGTCATGGCTGTCTATTTATTAAACCCGCTGGTCGGCCAGATCGGCTCGGCTGGTTTGCAATGGACGTTCGTTTTTTTCATCATGATCGGCGTGGGCTGCTGGATCCTCGGCAAGATCAACTTCTCGATGGAAGCGGTCACCCGTTGGAAATACCGCGCCGGCGCGATGTTTGTCGTAATGCTGTCGGGCGCGATCATTTACGGCTGGATATACCCCCTGGGAGACGCCGCCGCGTTCGCACAGTCCGGCAAGAGCGCCGGACCGGTCCACGGCAATTGGGACAACGACATCCCCTGGCAGACGTGGGTTCACGAAGACGTGACGGCCGCCGTCGCCGCCGGACGGACGGTATTTGTCGATTTCACGGCCGACTATTGCACCAACTGCAAAGCCAATAAGAAACTGGCCATCAACGTGCCCGCGGTCCGCAAGAAGATGCAGGATTTGGGCATCGAGGTCTACCAGGGAGACTTCAGTAACGGCGACGCTCGCATCTTCGCCATGCTGCAACGCTGCAACCGATCCGGCGTTCCGCTGGACCTCGTCTTCCGCCCCGGCGATCCCAACCGCCCGCTGGTCCTGCCGCCGCTCCTCTCCGAATCCACCGTCCTCGACGCCCTCTCCGCCGCCGGCCCCAGCCGCCCCACCCCGGCGCTGGCCAAATCCTCCCCGTAGGGTGGTCACCGCCCACCTCATTCCGTCAACCGCCGCACCGCCTCCGCGTATTTCGCGGCCGTGTTGCGAACAATTCCTTCCGGCAATTCCGGCCCCGGCGGGGTCTTGTCCCACCGCCCCGCGTCGACCAGCGTGGTCAGGTAATTACGGACGTATTGTTTGTCGAAACTGTCTTGATCACGACCCGACTCATAATCGTCGGCCGGCCAGAAGCGCGACGAATCCGGCGTCAGAACCTCGTCGATCAACAGGTATTCATCGCCCAGGCGACCCCATTCGAATTTCGTATCCGCGATGATGATGCCGCGCCCCCGCGCGTAGTCGGCCGCCCTCCGGTAGATGTCCACGCTGCGGTCGCGCAACAATTTCATTACCTCACGTCCCACGATCCCGCACGCCTGCTCGAACGAAATGTTCTCGTCGTGCCCCTCGTCGGCCTTGGTCGCGGGCGTGAAGATCGGCTCCGGCAACTGCTCGCACTGCCGCAATCCGCGCGGCAGCGAGACCCCGCACACCGCCCCCGTCCGTTGATAATCCTTCCAACCCGAACCGGCCAGATAACCCCGCACCACGCACTCAATCGGCACCACGCTCGTCTTGCGGCAGCGCATGGTCCGCCCGCGAAGCTGCCCCAGGTGCGTCTCCAGCCCCGGCGGCGCCTTGCCGTCAATCACCTCGATCAAATGATGCGGCACGCGCCCGCCCAGCCATTCAAACCAAAACTTCGAAAGACGCGTCAGCATCTCTCCCTTGCCGGGTATCGGCGTGGGCAGCACCACGTCGTACGCGCTGATCCGGTCCGTCGCGACCAGCAGCACCTCGTCCCCCAGATCATAGACATCCCGCACCTTCCCCCGCCTTAACGGATACCCGCTCAGGTTCGTGCTCACCACGGTCGTACCAGTCAACGCCATGTCCGCCTCCTCCGTGCCATTTGATGGCACTCCGATCAACCGGCCCCCTGTCACGCAACCATCCCCACCGCGCTAGGGCTGGATGCAGTCCTCCGTTACCAGTTCGTTCGGGTTGGGATAATCTTCCGGAATTCCTGGCGCCGTCACCGCCTCAACCCGTTCGATTCGTTCGACCACCGCGAAGTTCAGCTTCAGCAGCTTCCCCAACAGATCGCCCCCCGCGTCAAAACCGTACGCCTCCATCACGGCCGCGTCGAGATCGCCATGCGCCTGTTTGAGCGGATTCTTACCCGGCAGCTCCATTCCGCGATAGACCGCCCGCAGACCGCCCTTGATCTTCGTCAACGCGTCCGCACGGATCGCACGCACGTCACGGCCCGCCTTGGCCACGGCGCGAATCTGCTTTGCCTTCGGTTTCTGCGGCCACGGAAACGTGTCGAACACCGACTTCGGCGTATAGCGAAAATCCGATTTTAATTTCGAACATTTTGCTACAAACCACTGCCAGTGCACCGCCGATTGAAGCACGCCGAAACTGTAGTCATCTTCAAACGCAAACACCTGTAATGAGTTGTCCGGCAATATCACTTTGGAAATAAATGCGAACACCGGTCGCTTCGTCACGCGCGAACATACGATGAAGCGCCGTTTGCCGCGAATGGCTTTGCGCAGTCCCTGTCGTACGTTCCAGAATTGCCACCAGCGGTCAAGATGTTCCAGTCGCGCGACGGCCATATCCGGCTCCTTCGCCTCCTCGGCTTTCTTCCGAACCGCGGGCAATACGTTGATCTCCAGGTGCTTCAATAGGACAGGCGCGCGCAGTGCTTCAAGAATTGACATATGCCCGAAATCAATGACCCATCGCCTGGGCGTTCCGTCGCCGCCGAGAAGATCTCGGCCGATCTGGTAGGGTCTTACGAACTTCTCGATGCTTTGCTCCCGGCGAGTGAATGTCTCATGGAGCTCGAGTGAAACGACGAATCCGTCATATCCCGGAACAACCCCCTGAAAACACAACTGCGGCTTCTGATTGCACCGCAGCGTTGGTGCGTTGCTGACATCCACCATATCCGACAATGCCGAATTGATCTCCGCACACTCGCGCTCCGTCAATTCAAATTCCTTCGTCGTCGGACCGTCGCCGCGCTTGCGTATTCTCTTTCGCTCCGGCGGTGGGTCGGCTCTCTGCCACAACCGCCGTGTCTTCGGCAATAATCGTCTGTCCTTGGTCTTGACCCAGTTCACGATGGAGACGTGCACGTTTGCCTCGCCCGACCACGGCTGATTTTCCACGGCCTCAATAATGGTGCCCGTCTTGACCACGTGGTCCAGTCCGCCCTCGCGCGACTTGTTGTTGCGAATGTTCTGCGTACCCGCCAGTCCCGCCCGCCCCGCCACCGGATCCTCCCGCGTGCACGCCGGCAGCCGGTCGTGCGCCGCCCGGAACCAGTACACGCAATAATCCGCCATCCCCGGCACGTCGGGATAGGCTTTGCGCACCGCGTTCACGTAATCCACCCCGCGCTCCGGCTTCAAACGCTTCGCCCCCAGAAACGGCGGGTTGCCGATGATCACGTCCGCCCTCGGCCATTCCGCCGGCGCGATGCGTCCCACCTTCCACGGATCTTCCTCCATTTCCGCGAAGAGCATCGTCGGCAGTGGAACGCCGCCGTTCTTGAACGGCGTGACCAGCGCGTCGCCCGCCGTGAAATTGTCGTCCAGATTATCGAGCGGCAGCGGCCGTTCGGTGGCGTGCAATTCGTCGATCGCCAGCTTGCGGGCGATCATCATCGTCACCTTGGCGATCTCCACCGCGAACGGATTGATGTCCATTCCGAAAAACTGGTTCGCGGTCACGAATCCGAACTGTCGCTGTTCCCGATCGGCAGTCTTCGTTTTCCGCTCGCTGATGCGTTCGAGCAGCCGCGCCTCCAGTCGCTTCAACTCTCGATAGGCGATGTACAGAAAATTCCCCGAACCACAGGCCGGGTCCAGAACCCGATACGTCTGCATCCGCTGCCGAAGGCGCTCCAGCTCCGCCGGCGACGACGCGTTTTCAATCAACCCCCGCCACGGCTCCACGATCGTCGGCCCTACGATCTTCATGATGTCCGTGGGATGCGTGAAGTGCCCCCCGAACGCGTGCCGTTCGCCGGCTTCCAACGAGTGCTCTAATAGCGTTCCAAATATCTCCGGGCGAACTTTCGACCAGTCCGCTTCCGACGCCCGCCGAAGTTGATTCAGCTCGTCGTCATGAAGTTCCACACGCGCCGGAATCTCGAACAACCCGCCGTTGAAATAGTCCACGCCCCTGTAGCGCCCTCCGCTGATCGGCCGCGGGGAGTTCATCGCCTCGAACAACCCACCCAGCAAGTCGAAACTGTCCGTCGGCGACCTGCACTCCGCCAGCAGCCGCGACACGAAGTACCGTTCCAGCAGTCCGATGTCCTCCGCGAACAGCGCCACTAGCATTTGCAGCGTAAACCGCTGGGCCAGATCGCGCGGCACCTTCCGGTGAATCAGCTTGTTGAAACACGTTGCCAGCTTGTCCGCCGCGTCGCGCGTCACCTGCTCGTGGTCGTTTTCAAAGATCGGCCGGTCGTGGGATGGGAATAGAAACGCCAGCGGTCCGTCACGCGTCGGCAGTTCCGCAAGCGGAAGCCGATCCACCGGCGTGTCCATCTGCGTCTCGAAGTCGAACACCCACAGTTCGTCGAAGTTGCATAGAATCACGTACCGCGGCCGGCCGGGTACCAATCGCACCCAGTAGTCAAACGCCTGCCGGTAGTGACGGTTCAAGTCCTCGCCGCGCCGCTTCATCTCGATCAGGACGAACGGCTTCCACACGTAATCGGCGAACGCCACACCGCCACCCGCGTCCCGCCCCTTGCGAACGCGAAACTCCGGCGTCCCGCCCACCTCCAGGCAGCCCTTGTGCCCCAACGCCTGAAACAGGCGATCCAGGAAGATCTGCGCCTCACCTTTTTCATCGCCCGTGATGGTGGCGCGTGACCACTCCACGAATGCCGACAAGCGTGCGTTACGGTCACCGCTCATGGTCCTGATTATGACCCCATCCCCCGCGTTTCCACAACCCGCCCGGCGCCGGAATCCCGCCCGCGCTGGCTTCGCGGCACGTCAGGTCCGCTCCGTTCGTTGCACGCGCCGGAATCGCCGTAATCGGGCGACGTTGTGATTTACTGTCCACCCTCGACGCGAGCCCCCCGAAACGCCATAATCCGCCTTGTATTTCAGTCGTTTCTGCGTCCCAGTGTTCGGGTGGTCAAACGTGCTGCGTTTTCGAGTCTACCAACAGGGTAAACCCGTCAAGAATCTCGACCTGTCCGGCGCGTACCTCTTCGGGAGCGACGGCGTGCCCCTCCGCGCCGACCTCAACTTCGCCGACGGCGTCATCACCTGCACCAAACGCGCCACCGGACCCGCCGGCCTCGCCCTCCTCTGGCCCGTCGACGGCGCGGGCAGACTCCTCCTCGAAACCACCCGCCTCACCGAACGTGACGAGCCCTTCGTGCTCAACGTCGAACTCGCCCGCGGACAGCTCATGCGCATCAGCCACAAATCCGAAGACTGGGGACTCTTCGACTGCGCCGACGCCCGACCGCTTAACGAGGACGCCTCGGCGGCCACCGACCTACTCATCCGCGCTCTGCAGGCCGACGACCCCGCCGTCGCCGCCCAGCGCGCCGACGAATCGCTCGGCAAGTCCATCCGCGCCGGCGAGGCCATGACCGCCTTTCACGCGGGCGTTCTGCTCGAACGCCGCAAGCAGACCGCCGGCTTCACCCGCCGCGTCTTCGGGTGCCACGCCGACCCCGCCGCCGTCGTCGACACCGGCGCCAAGCTGTTGGCAGAATCCTTCGATTTCGTCACCCTCCCCTTTGCGTGGAAGCAGATCGAACCCAAGGAGCAGGCCTTCAATTACAAACCACTCGACACCTGGGTCGAGTGGTTCTCCAAAAACCACATCCCCATGAAGGGCGCCTCCCTGGTCAGCTTTCAGGAGAACGCCATCCCCGACTGGCTCTACATCTGGGAACACGATTTCGAAACCGTTCGCGATCTCGTCGCCGAACACATCCGCCGCATCGTCAACCGCTACGGCCGCTACATTCAGGTGTGGGACGTCATCAGCGGCGTCCACGGCATCCAGGGCTTCAGTTTCAATTTCGAGCAGCTCATCGAATTGACCCGCGTCGCCGCCACGGTCACCCGGCAGGTCGCCCCGCGTTGCGTCTCGATCATCGAGTTGATCGCCCCCTGGGGCGAATACTACGCCCGCAACCAGCGGACCATCCCGCCCATGTTGTACGCCGAAATGCTGGTGCAGAGCGGAATCCAATTCGACGCGCTTGGCCTCCAATTCTGCTTCGGCGCCGGCGTCGACGGCATGTTCGTCCGCGACATGCTCCAGATTTCCGCGCTCATGGACAAGTTCGGCGGCTTCGGCAAGCCCGTTCATTTGACCGCGGTTCAGGTGCCCTCGGCAGTCGGCAAGGGCGTGACCGACCCACCCGGCGGCGTCTGGCGCCACCGTTGGAACGAATCCGTCCAGTCGCAGTGGCTCCGGGAATTCTACACCATCGCCCTCAGCAAACCCTTCGTCGAAACCGTCTCTTGGCGCTCGCTGGCCGACGTCCCTGGCGGACCCGTCCCCCACGGCGGACTGCTCAAGACTGATCTCGCCCGCAAAGAGGCCTTCAACAGCCTCGCCGCCCTCCGCCGCGACATCCTTCCCAATGTCGCCCCCGAATGATCCAACGCCCGCGCCACCGCCGGTCGATTCGCCGACGCGAGCGACCAACCCCTACGCCGTCCGCGTCGCCGTACTGACGCTCGTCGTCGCCGTGGCCGCATGGGCATGGCGATGGACGCGCGTGACCATCCCCGACGCCGGACAGGTCGCCTCGCAAATCGCCGACCGCCCCGCCGGACTGAATCCCAACATCGCCACACCCGCCGAACTCGCCGCCCTGCCCGGCATCGGACCCGGCAAGGCGGCCGCCATCCTCGACTACCGCGAACGTCACCGTGACCCCGACAACCCCGAGGCGCCGGTTTTCCGTTCCATCGACGATCTCGACGCCGTCCACGGCATCGGTCCGGCCACCCTCGAACGCCTCGCCCCGTGGCTCTACTTCGACGATTGACCGAAACCCATCCTTGCGCCGCCCCCGTCCGAACAGTGCCCCATCCCTCTGCCGCACGATCGTGACCAGCGTAGGTCGGGTCATCGGCCGGGGATGCCCAACGCGTCCATAGCGCGTGGAATTCCGCAGTGTCAGAGCGGACGGGTACTCAATAAACGCGGATTTTCTATGGAACTGGCACGTGAAATGCTATAGGATTCACTGAAACTCATAAGCGCAAGATGGAACAATGAAGCGGAAGCGCATTTTCCGGGCGGCAATCGTGGTTGCGTTTTCGCTCAACTGTCCTCGTACGCCGGGAGGCGAGCCGACCCCGAGGGAATCCGGCCCGCCGGAGCCGATCGTCGTCCGCGTGCCGGGGACGGTGGACGATCCCACGCTGCCACGCACCGTCATCACCCCCGTGCTGCACAGCACCGACCCGGCCCCGGGGATTCCCAACGCGTCCATCGTCACCTTCATCCGGCCGGCCATCGACGGCGCGGGCAACGTGCTGTTCTGGGGGCAATTCCGCCGCGACGGCGAGCCCTTCGCGCGATCCGCGTTGTGGTACGGCCAGCCCGGCAAGCTCGTGCCCATCATGTACGACGGCATGCCCGCGCCGCACTTCCCGCCGGGCGTGGAGATCGGCGAGCCGAGCAGCAGTTCAGCCATTGCCGAAAACGGGATGCTGGCACTCACCGTCGGGCTGCGCGGACCGGGCATCACGGCGGGGTTCAACGATCGGGTGATCTACGTCGGTTGGCCGGGGAGGCTCCGCAAGGGATTGCAGGGCGGCGATCCGGCCCCGGGCACGGAACGCGGGACCATCATCGACTTGACGCTGCCGTTCGGATTCGGCGCGCAGATCAGCGACAACGGCGTGCTCATGGTGCTGGCCTACCTGTCCGGTTCGAAAGTGGACGACACCAACGACCGGGCCATGTGGATCGGCCCCCACGGCGATCTGAAACTCGTCTGGCGCAAAGGCATGATCGCACCGGGCACTAATGGCGCGCGATTCAGATGGGCGGATTCCATCAAGTTCAACCATGCCGAACAGGTTGCGTTCCGCGGCGGGCTGGTACACGAACACGGCGTGGGCTTCGAAAACGGCACCGGCTATTGGTGGGCCGACGATGGGCAGATGAGTCTCGTCGCCCGCGGCGGCGATCAGGCCGCGGAGCTTCCGCCGGGAGTTCTGTATCGAGCCAACAGCACGAGCGACCCGGCGATAAGTGCACAAGGTAGTATTTCATATTTGATGGGCCTCACCGGCACAGGAGCGACTCCCGACAACGACATCGCACTGTGGGTCATTCGCGATGGAACCACTTCGCTGGTGGCGCGGAAGGGCGACCCGGCACCGCTGGCAGGTCAAGACGTCGCGCTCGCGTCTGTCAGCCACAGCTTCCTCGGGGCGAGCGAACGGACAGCATACGGCGTTAAGTACCGCGGACCAGCGATCGACGCAACCAACGCTTATTCTCTCCACTTGGGAGATTCCGGCGGCCCCGCTCAGTCGCTTCGCGACGGGGACACTGCGCCGGCATTTGACCCTGCAGCAAGGCTCTACGGTGTTGGGGCGATGCCGAGCGAACTGATCATGAACGACCCTGGTGACGTGGTTGCACCCACTGAGATCGTGGGCTCGGGTGTCGGGCCGCTGAACAGAGTGGTCTTGTGGCAGCGCGACGATTTGCGGGACGCCTGGTTTCCGATCCTTCGGACCGGGATGGACGTCGGCGGGCAGAGCTGGTTTGCCGACGGGGTTAACGGTTTTGACGCGTACTGGAGCATGACCGGCGGAAGCGACGGGGAGCGGCAGAGTTTTAATGACGCGCGAGAGCTTGCGTTAATCCTCAAGATGGTGGATGGCAGCAAGGGCATTTTCGTGGTGCAGTTTGATTGGCTTGGTGATACGGATGGAGACGCCGATGTCGATCTGATCGATTTTGCCGCATTTCAGAGGTGCTTCGCCATTGCGGGCGACGACGATTGCGTAACATTCGACTTTGATGAAAGCGGCGAGATCGATGAAACCGACTACGGTTGGTTTGCGCGAGCGTTGACCGGATTGCGAACGGATTGAACGGAACTCTGGGCATCGATGAAAGGACGATGCGTGCAAGGTAGTGCTGGTTCAGCGTTTGAGGGAACTGAAACGGATTTGTTGTATTCGTCCGTCGCCGCGTCATGGGACGCGGCACGACCGACAGAACAGGAGTTCAACAATGTCAATGCGAATGCGGTTCCTGATGGAGACGTTGTGTATCGCGGTGCTTGTGTTCTTGGGCGCAGCCGGCCGGAGCGCTCTGGCGCAGTGCAATCCGCCGGCGGCAGGCACGAAGTGTTGGACTGGGGAAGGGTTTACCGATGATTGGTCAATCGCAGCCAACTGGAATCCGTTTGGCAAGCCCGAGATCGGCGAGCCCGTTTTCCACCTGATCGGAGGGCCGATCAATCTGGACATTGGTACAGCCCAAAACCCCGTGCAGATCGCCGATTTCCGTTTCGGGCCGACGCCGGGGAGCATGACTATCGAACCAGGAAAGGTCATGATCATCGACGAGGCGTTCGCGCCCAACGTGTTTGAGCCCGCCGGAACCTACAATCTGACCGTTCAGGACGGTGCTTTGTTGCGGGTTGGGACGCGGATGGAGAACGTCGACGTGGTCGTCGAATCGGGAACGTCGGAGCTAACACGTTTGGATCTGTCGCTCGCCACATTCGCGAATGGAAGCTGCGAATTGCAACCACAGACGCGCCTGTTCGCACGGGCGATCGATCTTCAGCCGGGCGCGGCCGGGAACCCGATCTGGAACGTGCAAGGCGGACTTCAGCCGGACGCCCTCACCGGTTACGGAGAAATCCGCGTCGCGTCGCCTCCCAACGGCTTCGCATACATGCAGATCGGATTTGACTGCGAAGCCTCCAAACTGGACTTGAAGGGCACAGAGGTCGACACCGGCTTTGAGGCAACCGACAACGTCTTGCGCATCCGCGAGCAACTGCGAATCGAGGATTCATATCTGATTCATTCGTACGGGCGGTTCGTGGCCGAGCCGGGATCATCAATTGAGCTCCTCGGATCGGCTCTTCTGGTGGCGCCCGCGTATGGCGGCGTCGGTCAGCCTACCTATGTGGACAATATCGCTTATGGACTGCCTTCCTCGTCGGGGAACGCGTTCTGGAACGGCGTCGGGCTGGTGTTCACGGAGGCTTCCTCGACACTCCGTGGCATCGAGTCTTCAGGAAACCAACTGGAACTGTTTGTCCTCAACGGCGACCTTGAGATTCACTCGCGGATTCACGAGGAGGCGTCGCAATGGGACGCCGATGGAGTGTCCTTGACGCTTCACAACTTCGGAACGCATGCGCCTACGGAGAAGATCGAGGCCACTTCACCGGACTTCGGCGGCATCTGGTTTTTGGATTCGCCTTGCATCAAGCATTGGGGCGAGGTGGAATTCCTTGCCGGCGACCTGATTCAGATCGTGGACGAATGGGAGAACTCACGATCCAGTGTCAGCGCCGACACCGGGCTCCCCGAAGCAATTTACGTCGGGCACGTTGTCGTCCAGAACGGCGCGGATGTCGGGCTAAACGACCTCCAGCTTTACTATGATACGAAAACTGGTGACCCTTGTCCAGGCCCGAGTCCGGCCGACCCCAGTGACTGTTTTACGCACGCGACGATTACCACCTACGGCGACTACGACGGCGACGAGGTTGCGGACGACGCGGGCGACGCGGCGCGGTTTCTGGCGGCGTATCCGTGCATGGACGCCAATGAAGAGTACGATGCCCTGGCGGACTGGGACTGCGACGGGGTCATCAGTTACGTCGAGCATCAGAAGTTTCTCTCTAATTGGCCGGGAGCGACCGGACTGGGCGACGAGTGCACCGATCACGGCCCGTGTCTGGACCGCGACGTCTGTCTCTTCGGGTGCTGTCTGGAGGGCGGCAATGTGTGCAGCTTCCAGTCCGCGGCCTACGGCGACGTGCTCGGAACCCAGGACGTCTGCGGGCGGCAGGGCGAATGGATGTGCGGGCCGGACGGCGTCGTCGATGTATTCGATATCCTCGCCGTCTTGAATGCGTTCGGCGGGGCATTTCCGGAGGACTGTGCCGTCCACAACTTCGACCTCGCGCCGTGCAACACGGACGGCGTGATCGACATTTTTGACGTCCTGGCCGTTCTGGACGCTTTTTCGGGCATCGACGCCTGCTGCGGCGGCGGGGCCAAGGTTTTCCTGGCGGCGAGTGACGCCAATGGTTCGCCGGAAGTCGAACTCGTAGAGGCCGCCGCCGGGAACGGGGCCACGCGGGTCTCGGTGACCACGGGCGTCAAGTCGGCCAAGGCCAAAGCCGAATCCGGCGTGTTCATTCCGCCATCCGTTCACGGGGCCAAGGTCGTGGCGTCGGAGACGCAATTGACACTCGTGCCGCAAGACAACTCCATCGACGCGGGCGATACGGTGACCGTCGATGTCTTTGCGGATGACGTGAAAGACCTGCGCGGCTATCAACTGCGTCTGACCGGCACGGACGCCGGTTTCGCTACCAGCGCCACGATCGTGGACGTCTATGTGGACACGGAACGCGACGACTACGTCTTCTTTGGCGCCGACGCCCGGCACGCCGAAGACATGGAGAATCACCGCATGGTCGTCGCCCTGATGAAAGGCGGCGTGACGCAGACCGGCCGGGTCTATTTCGGCACGTTCGTCTTCAAGGCCGACGAATCCGCCGAAGGCGCAATCCGCACCGCCATTTATCCCGTTGACGGCATGATTCTCGTCGATCCGACCGGCGCCGTTCTGGACGTGGCAGCGCCGTCCGGAGCCGACGTGATTGTGGAGTAAGAACGTGTGTCCGAAGGGCGAGGTTCTTCCGAGCCGCGACCATGAGGACGACCAAGGCAGGAGTCCGAATGGAACGGTTTTCCCCCGAAAACCAAAGACCGCTTGCTCACGCGCGCGGCTCGGAAAGAAGGCGCCCTTATTAAGGAGCCGCGCAGTAACAATCTAAACGAGAAGTATTCGGATTCGCCATTACGAACAGGGGTTTCTGCTGTTTTCTTCCGCGACTCGTTCATGTTATTGTTGCGCGATTCCTAAACACCTTGTCAGGGGCCGCAGCAGCCCGGATTGCCGGCGAAGTTGCGATATGCTCACTCATTCGGCGTACTCCTCTGCCCTCGTGGGCCGTTTCGGCGCCAAAAAGTCACACCCAGGGTACGCCGCCTTCTTCAAAACGCCATCCCCAACTTTCGATCCTATCTCGGTGGGCTCGCGCCCACGGCTCTGATATCGGGGCTCGCACGCTGATCCCCTACGGGACTGAAATCCGTGGCTATGATCGTGCGTCCTACGGGCGAAGAGGAAGCGGGTGAAACCCGCGCTACCGGCGCGGGGGGTGAAATGCGGTCGATGACGCGAACGAAGTTTGGCCGCGTGGGGTTGATGATGCGGCCGAGCGTCAGGTTTCGCCGGGTTTGTCGGTCCAGGAATGGGCGGCGGTGGTGTAGTGGAGGAGTTCGGCGGGTTGGAAGTAGAGGGCGATTTCGGTTTCGGCCGACGCGGGCGAGTCGCTTCCGTGGATGAGATTGAAGGTTTTGCTGACGCCGAAATCGCCGCGGATGGTGCCGGGTTCGGCCTCGTAGCCGAAGGTCTTGCCCATCATCTTGCGGGCGGTGTCGATGGCCCGGGCGCCGGCGAGCACCATCAACACGACCGGACCGGCGGTGATGTAGTCGATGAGGCCGGGGTAGAAGGGCTTGCCTTTATGGGGGGCGTAATGCCGCTCGGCGAGCGGTCGGCTGATGTGCATCAGCTTCATGCCCGCGAGGGTCAGGCCCTTGTCCTCGAATCGCTGAACAATCCGGCCGATTAGGCGGCGTTGGACGCAATCGGGTTTCAGAATGATAAGTGTTTTTTCCATTTAGTGGTTCCTTGTGTATCGCGCGTCGCAGCCGCGGCGGAGCACGTTTTCGTCGACGATTGAATCCCAGCGCCGCGCTCTGATTCAGCCGTCCTTTCGGGACTCCCGGAATCAAAGACGGGCCAACATCCCAGCACTGAAGTGCCGGGCTACACTCATGGCGTCCCTGCGGGGCGCGAAACACCACACCCCCGGATGGGGTGGAGCACCCGATATCGCCGAGCTCCACGAGTGACGATTGGTACACGAAACCCCGGCGGTAGACAACCCGGTTCATCACTTGCTTGGCCCTCAAACGACCCTCGCTGACCCCCGGGCTGTTCTCATCGTTGATCCCGGTTCCGCCGATAATCCACGGTGATGTGCGCGCCGACGCCGACGAACCGACCCCAGCGCCAACGCCAAGCCCGGCGCCAAGCCCATACTCAACCCCAGCGCCAAACCCACACCCAGGCCCGTCGCCGACCTTTCGGCAGGCGGCGGTGGACGACGCTGTGGACGGCGGCGGCGGTGTGTTCGGTCGCGTGGGCGGATGGCGGCGGCGCCGATCGGCAGGTGCACCATTTCGATTTCGATGAACGGGCCGCGGGGAACCTCGAGCCTGTGCCCATGTTCTGGGCGCCGATGGCCGGCGCGGCGTTTCCGCGGTTCGCGGTGGGTGGATTCGATGAAACCGTGGGTCATGACGCGCCGCCGTCGTTTCGTCTGGATTCCGAAGGGCGGAATGTGGCGTATCGATATCGCGGAGACGCCACGGCCACGCAACTGAACTGCGACTACCTGGTGGTGGGGTGGATCCGGACCGCGCAACTCGACGACGGACGGGCCGTTCTGAGCGCGTACCATCTTGACCGCGATCAACGGCCTATCACGGAAACGCAACGATTCAGCGCTCCGGTCGGTGAATCGCGGGACGGGGCGTGGCAGGAAATTCGCGTCGCCCTGCCCGGGGGACCACCCCGCGCCCGGGCGATCGGTCTGACCCTCTGGATCGTGCAGGAGGACGTCTGGCGTCCCGGTCCGCGTCCCAAGCGCTACATCGCCATGCACAACATCCACGGCCGCGCGTGGTTCGACGATATCCGGATTTATCGCCTGCCGCGCGTGACGCTGGCGACCGACGCGCCGGGAAATGCGTTTCCCGCCGATCGGCCGGTGGTCCTGAACGTGACGGTCAGTGACGCCGACACGCGCGGGATCGGGGTGCGCTTGCAGGTGGCCGACGCCGACGGACGGGTCGTCTTCGGCGACGATCTGACCATTCAGCCGGGGGAGTCGCCCGCGCCCATTCCCATTCGCCTGCCCGACATAGACGATGGGCTGTATCGTGCGACGCTGCACGTGTCGGCGGCCGGGGAAACGCTGGCGGAACGGACGCTCGACTTCGCCCGCGTTTCGTCGGCGGACCCGAATGACGACGACGGCGTTCGTGCGCTGGGCATCGTATTGGAATCCGGCGGTCGCAGTCCGGCGGACACGGAACTGCGGCTGCTGCGGGTTCTGCGCGCCGGCGCGGTCCGTATTCCGGTTTGGTCGGGGCGGGGCGACGTGCCCGACCTGATCGACTATTCGCGGGAGACGGATCAGCTCCTGCATGAACTGCTAAGGGCCCGTGTGGTGGTCGAGGGCGTCTTCGCGGGCCCGCCGGCCGAGCTGACCCGCGCCGCCGGCGCCTACCCGCAGTCTCTGATGAGCGTGCTGGACGCCGAAAAGGCGGCCTGGCAGCCGCATCTGACCCGCGTGGTCGCCCCCTACGCCAGCGTCTTTCGTTCGTGGCAAATCGGCGCCGACGGTGATTCGGCCGTGGTGGGGGATGCGCGATTGCCCCGTGTCGTTCAGGCGCTGCGTCAGGAAATGGAATCGCTGACCACGGCGCCGCAGATCACCGTTCCGGGATCGATTCAATGGGCGCCGGACGGCGAGGGAACGGGCGCCGACGGTGTGTGTCTCGAGGTTGACGCGGCCGTGCTGCCGGAGTTCATCAAGGAGCACCTCGACGCGTATCGCGAACGAAAGGTGCCGGTCTCGTCGGCGTTCATTCCGCTGCCGCGGGATGGGCGCATGGACCGCGGCGGTCTGCTGCGGGACTGGTTCAAGCGGCTGGTGTTCACCCGGCACGCGGGAATTGAAACCCTGTTTGTTTCCCAGCCGTGGAACGTGCGGACGGCGGGTGACGCGGTCACCACCGAGCCGACCGAGGAATTCGTGCTGCTGCACACGTTCGTGGAGCTGGTCGGGTCGGCCGACCCGGGCGACCGCGTCTATTTGGCCCCCGGGGTGACGGCGCTGGCGTTCGACGAGGGGGAGCGCAGCGTGCTGGTGATGTGGGACGATCACGCTGGTCCCGACGGCACGGAATACATTCTGCAATTGGGCGGGGCGTCGCGGCAGGTGGATATGTGGGGGCGATCGACGCCGATCGAGCTCACCGACGACGGTCGCCATCGCATCCGTCTGTCGCACTCGCCGACCATCGTAGACAACGTCGAGCGCTGGCTGCTCGCCCTGCGTACGACGATGAACCTCAACCCCCGGTTTTTGGCCATGGGCTTCGAACGGCACGAGGTGGAATTCACCATCACGAATCCGCACGAGTCGGCGGTCAGCGGCGAGCTGCGATTCGACCCGCCGCCCGGCTGGCAGATTAGGCCGTCGCGGTTGTCGTTGACCCTCGCGCCCGGACAGACGCTCGTCGCACCGCTAAACGTCTCTTTCGGCCGCGACGAAACCGCGGGTCCGCGGGGGATCGACGTATCGATGAAACTAATGGCCGACCGCACGTATGAACTGACCGTGCCCCTGGAGGTGACGATCGGCGAGACGGACCTCGACGCGTGGGGGCTGGCGTTTTTCGTGGGCGATCGGCTGATCGTACGCCACGGGGTGACCAACCGATCGAACGAGACCCTTAACCTGCGCAGCGTCGCGATCGTACCCGGCCGGTCGCGGCAGTACCGGCTGATCGACGAATTCAAGGCGGGTCAGACCATCACCGTCGAATACCACGTCAAGAACGGCGAATCGCTCCGCGGGCGGTCCATCCGTCTGAACCTTCGGGAAATCAAGGGCCCGCGTCTCCACAATCTCGACGTCCCCGTCGAATGATTCTGCTCCCCCGGCCGGCCGATTGACCTTTGCTTCGCGCGGGAGCGATTGGGGGTCAACGCGTCGACGCTCGACGCGTTGACGGAGGGGTGTTCTGTCACCGCGTTGACAGGTTGTCCGAGACGTCGTAACGTGCCGCGGCATTCTGGCCGGAGGCGCCGCGATCGTGATTGGCTTCCTCGGGAACCACGCAATGATCCACCTGATTCGTCCGTACATGCGCATGCCCGCGTTCGGACACGTCGCACCGCGGGCTCTCGAAACGCTTCACCGCCGATTGCTCATTTAGAGCATTCCCCATGCTCTCCGGTCGGGTCCATCGAGACGCCGTGTTGGTCCTGGATGTTTTCGAGTTCACCCCGTTTCAGAAAGGTTTCATTCGTGGGCCGATCCTTGTTCGCTCGCAAACCGCTGTCGTTGCTGCTCGAGGAGTTGCACGGCGAAGACAGACTTCGCCGCGTTCTCGGCCCGGTTCAACTGACCGCCCTGGGCGTCGGCTGCATCATCGGAACGGGCATTTTCGTGCTGACCGGCCGGGCCGCCCACGACACCACGGGTCCCGCGTTGATGCTGTCGTTCGTCGTGGCCGGAACGGCGTGCATCTTCGCGGCGCTGTGCTACGCGGAATTCGCGTCGATGGTGCCGGTGGCGGGGTCGGCGTACACGTATGCCTATGCCACGCTGGGGGAATTGTTCGCGTGGATCATCGGGTGGGACCTGATCCTTGAATACTCGGTTTCGGCGGCGACCGTCGCCCATGGCTGGTCGCACTATTTCCAGGACTTCATCGGGATCTTCGGAATCAAAATACCGCACGTACTATCCAACGCTCCGTTCGACTACGACCCGGCGCTCGGGCATCTGGTCGCAACGGGGATGTGGTTCGACCTGCCCGCCGTGGTGATCACCGCGATCGTCACGTGGATACTGGTCATCGGCATTCGGGAGAGCGCCAGTTTCAACGCCGTCATGGTGATCATCAAGCTCGCGATTGTCTTCTTCGTGATCGCGGTGGGCGCGTTCTACGTCGATCCCAAGAACTGGCAGCCGTTTGCCCCTTACGGGTTCACCGGGATCAGCTTTTTCGGCCACACGCTTTTCGGTCAGGCAGGCAAGGGCGGCGAGCCGTTGGGGATGCTCGCGGGGGCGGGGATCATCTTCTTCGCCTACATCGGATTTGACTCGGTCTCGACGCACGCGGAGGAGGCCCGCAAGCCGCAGCGCGACGTGCCCATCGGCATCATCGTCTCGCTGGTGCTGTGCACGGTGCTGTACATCGCGGTGGCGGCGATTCTGACGGGCATGGTGCGTTACGACAAGATCAACATCGACGCGCCGGTCTCGGACGCGTTTCGCCAAATCGGTTTGCCGTGGGCGCAGTTCCTGGTTTCGCTGGGCGCGGTGGCCGGCATCACGTCGGTGCTGTTGGTGCTGATGTTGAGCCAGCCGCGGGTGTTGTTGGCCATGGCCCGCGACGGTCTGGTGCCGTCGAGTTTCTTCGGGGCGGTGCACGATCGATTCCGCACTCCGTGGAAATCCACCATCCTGACCGGGGTTTTCGTGGCGATCCTGTCGGGTCTGTTGCCGCTGCGCATACTGGCCGACCTGACCAACATCGGCACGCTGCTGGCGTTCGTGATGGTCTGCGCCGCGGTCATGATCATGCGCCGCACACATCCCGAGGCCGAACGGCCGTTCCGGTGTCCGGCGGGGTCGGTGATACCGATTTTCGGCATCCTGACATGTTTGATGTTGATGTTCGCGCTGCCCGCGGAAAACTGGTGGCGGCTGGGCATCTGGTTGGCGGTGGGCTTCGTGTTGTATTTCAGTTACGGGCGGTATCATAGCGTGCTGGCCAAGATGGACCTGCGCGGAAATCGATCGAAATGACGTTGTTCGCCGACCTTCTTGACCTGTTCCTGCACCTTGATCGCCATTTGGCGTCGGCGATCGAGGCCTATGGGACGTGGACCTATGCTCTGCTGGTGGGCATCATCTTCGCGGAGACGGGCCTGGTCTTTCTGCCGTTTCTCCCGGGGGATTCGCTGTTGTTCGCCGCGGGGACGTTCGCGCGACGCGGCTCGTTGAACCTTGTTCCGCTGCTGACGCTGCTGTCCGCGGCCGCGATTCTCGGCGACACGGTGAACTACTGGGTGGGTAAATACCTGGGACAGGGCATGCTCCGCCGCAAGTCGCGCTGGATCAAGGAAGCGCACGTTCGGCGAACGCACGAATTCTTCGAGAAATACGGCGGCAAGACCATCGTCATGGCCCGCTTCGTCCCCATCGTACGAACCATGGCCCCCTTCGTCGCGGGCGTCGGGGCCATGACCTACCGGTCTTTCGTGTTTTACAACATCTTCGGGGGGATCCTGTGGGTGGGCGCCTGCGTTTTGGCCGGCTACTGGTTCGGCGGATTGCCCGTGGTGCGGGATAATTTCACGCTGGTGGTGCTGGCCATTGTGGTTATTTCGGTTCTCCCGGCCGTGATTGAGTTCTGGCGGGTCCGCCGCGAAATGAAGAAACGCCCGGTCGCCGTGACCGATGGAAACGCTGCTCACCCATGACCAGTCGCGGCAGCAATCCCAACCCGACGAACGCCGCCGCAGGTGCTGGTGCGAGAATCCCTTCTCGCACCCATCTCCGCAGGAATCCCTTCCTGCGAATTCTAAAGATCGAGCGAGTCCATCTCCATGCAGATATGCGTTCTCCCCGCGTACCATCCGGCCGAGCTATACCACCAGTCCTCCGGCGTTGCGACCAGATTCTTTCGGACCGGGTTCTCGTGGAGATATCGCAGCTTCTGCTGCAGGACTGGGTGCGACGAAATCTCCTGCGGATGAAATCCGTCCTCCCAAAACGAGAACTCCCCGCGCTGCCGCCGGGCGCGCTGGGCGGCGCTCTCCAGCCACGCCAGCACAGTTTCGCGCCTATCTGCGACCAGCAGGTCGTGGATCGTCCGCGACGTGAATCTCTTGAAGTCGCGCATCATGGCGTGCAGGTCGTCGGCCGCGGCGATGAGGTGCAGGTGGTTCGGCATGACGACGTACGCAAAAAGTTGCAGGCCCTTTTTCGCCCGGCAGAACGACAGGGATTCAATGACGGGGTCGATGTATCGGGCATCGATGAAAACGGGTGTCCAGTCGAGAATCGTGATCGTGCAGAAGTAGGGCAGATTCTCGCCGGCCTGATAGCGAGTCATGGCGGCGAGACTACCGCCCGGTCGAATTCGCGGGAAGGGATTCCCGCGGGAGGGGGTGCGAGAAAGGATTCTCGCACCAGCGGGCAACGCCCTGACGGTGTGCAAACATGAAAAATCCCCCCAACGATTTCAACTCGACAAACGCCGGCGACAGTAAGTTGACCGTGTACGGCAGCCGGGCCGAGGCTGATAATTACGTGTTCATTCCCGCAGCCGGGGGCGATGCCTTTGCCGACGACGCACCGGCCGATCACGGTCTGTCCCGCGAACTGGGGCTGCTCGACACGACCATGATCGTGGCCGGCTCGATGATCGGGTCGGGGGTGTTCATCGTGTCGGCCGACATGGCCCGGTATCTGGGCGGCAGCGGCTGGCTGATGCTGGGGTGGTTGGTGACCGGGTTGATCACCATCGGCGGGGCGCTGTCCTACGGCGAGTTGGCCGCGATGATGCCCCACGCGGGGGGGCAGTATCTCTTCCTTAAGGAATCGTATTCGCCGTTGTGGGGGTTTCTGTTCGGCTGGACGAACATCCTGGTCATCAAGACCGGTTCCATCGCGGCCGTCGGGACCGCGTTCGCCAAGTACTTCGGCGAGCTGGTGCCGTGGGCGTCGCCGACCTCGTGGGTCGTTCAACCGATCGTTCTTTCCGACAGCTACGCCGTCAGTCTGTCCACGCAGCAATTGACCGCCATCGTCGTCATCGCCGTGTTGACGTGGATCAACATGCGCGGCGTGCGTCTGGCCAAGCTGGTGATGAACTCGTTTACTTTCACCAAGACCGCGGGGCTGATCGTTCTGGCGGCGCTGGGACTGGGCATGTACCTGTTCAGCGCCGACGCCGGCACAGGATTGCAGAACGCATGGGCCCGTCGCGACACGATCCCCATCGTCCCCGACTTCCCCTGGCTGTCGAGCACGTCGGCGCAGGCCGGTCTGGCCGGGTTATTCGTCGCGTTCTGTCTGGCGCAGGTCGGGTCTCTTTTCGCCGCGGACGCATGGGCGGACGTCAGCTTCACTGCCGCTGAATCCAAAAACCCCCGCCGTGACATACCCCTGGCGATGGTCGGCGGCGCCGGGTTGGTCGTGGGGTTGTACATGCTCACCAACCTGGCGTACGTTTTGTTGCTGCCGTTCGATCGGATTCAGAACGCACCCGACGACCGCGTCGCGACGGCCGCGCTGGAACAGGTGTTCGGCGGCGTGGGCGCGGTCATTATGGCCGTCATGATCATGATCTCGACGTTCGGCTGCAACAACGGCATGATCCTGACCGGGGCACGGGTCTACTACGCGATGGCCCGCGACGGGCTGTTCTTCCGGGCCACCGGCAAGCTGAACGCGAAACGCGTGCCCGCGATCGGCCTGGCGGTTCAGGGGGTCTGGTCGGTGATGCTCGTTCTTCCCCGTACGCGAATACGCGACGCCGGCGGAAACGTGATGGTTGATCCCGCGACCGGCGTCGAACAGTTCGGCAACCTCTACAGCGCCCTGCTCGACTACGTCATCTTCGCGCAGCTTCTGTTCTACGTTCTCACCGTGGTCGGACTCTTTGTGTTGCGGGCCAAGCGGCCCGATGCCGTCCGACCCTACCGGGCATGGGGATACCCGATCGTGCCCGCACTGTACGTGGTCGCGGCCGCGACGATTATGCTGGTCATGCTCGCCTACAAGACGCAGACGACCTGGCCGGGGCTGGTGATTGTCTTGTCGGGCATTCCCGCGTACGCGATCTGGAAATGGCGCGGACGAGCGCCGACCGCGGACTGAGTTCCTTCTTGCGGAGTCTACCTACCATGCGCGACGAGGTTTCATTTGCA
Organism: Phycisphaerales bacterium; assembly: GCA_013140575.1. GTDB lineage: Bacteria > Planctomycetota > Phycisphaerae > UBA1845 > UBA1845 > JABFSN01. Next base: position 43,178 of record JABFSN010000035.1, read on the forward strand.
TTGCCGAAACACTCGCGGTCTTGGTGGATGACCGCGGTCGCGGTCGCCCTGCCGACGCTCGCGGCCTTCGTTCCGGTGACGGCGCAGGAAACCGGCGCGGACAACTTATCGACCACCGCCTCGCCCGATTCCGGCCAGGTGGAGCGGGCGTTCGACCGTTACGTCGTGCAGGGCGGCTGGGTGACGCTTTTCGGGTTGATCCCGCTGTCGATCGCGGCGCTGGCCTTGACGATCCAATACGCCGCCCAGACCCGGCGCACCGCGATTGTGCCGCGGGAGCAAATCGACGAATTTGAATCGTTGTTTGCGTCCCGCCGATACGCCGACGCCGTGGCCCGGGCGGCCGAGAACCGGTCCATCCTCGCCTTTATCCTGCATCGCGGGCTGACCGCATCGCGCCACGGCGTCGCCGCGATGGACCAGGCCATGGAAGACGCGCTCGAAGAATGTGCCACCACGCTGCACCGCCGGATCGAGCCGCTGAATCTCATCGGCAGCGTCTCGCCCATGATCGGGCTGTTCGGCACCGTTCACGGCATCATCGGCATGTTCGGCTCCATCTCCGACGCCGGCGGCGTACCCATTATGGCCCGGATTTCCGCAAACCTCGGCACCGCCCTGGTGGCCACTTTCTGGGGCCTGCTTATCGCCATCCCCGCACTCGCCGCGTTCGGAATCCTCCGCGGCCGGATCGACATCCTGATGGGCGAATGTGCGGTCGCGGCCGAAACGCTGACCGCCCGGTTTCGCGAGCCGATGCCCGACGCCGCGCCGCGACCAGCGTCCGGCGGAGCTGCGGCGGCGCCAAGCGCCGTGGCGGTTGTTTCTGCGCCGGGGCGATCGCCGGCGTAGTGGTCCGCCTTGGTTGGGACCGCGGGTTGGGTGGCACGGACAACGGTACTCCGTTGTCCGTGTTCCGAGCGCGTCACCCATGAACCGGCGAGGACGCATCGGCCGCGAACCACACGGGCAAGCGAGTACGCTTGCCCGTGCCACCCGAATAACCGGGTGTTTCGAACCACCGGATCCGAAACGCGGGAGTCTTTGCCTTGCGAACCAGCGTACGAAGCATCGCCCCGCGGCCGAGCATCGGCTTCATCATCCTTCCGATGATCGACGTGATTTTCCTGTTGTTGTTGTTCTTTGTGATGGTGTCCAGCTTCGAGACCACCGCCCGGATACGCATCGACGTGCCCCAACCCGAAAAAAGCCGGGCCCACGCCGTCGACGACTCCCAACAGATCGTGGTCAATTGCGAGTACCTGCACCCCGGCGATTCCGGCGCCGCCGACGTGCACTACCGCATCGGCGGCGATCAACCGCAGCCGCTCGAAACCATCGGCCGACGGCTGGCGGCCGCCCGTTCCACCAATCCCCAATCGACCGTGGTGGTCCGCGCGGACCATCGCCTGCCGCTCGGCCGCGTGCGTCAACTGCTGCGTGTCGTGGAATCCAGCGGCTTCGAGCGGATTCAGGTCTCCGCGAAGCTCCAATCGGAACTGTAGACGCATGCACGGACTCTCCGCACGCACCACCGTTTCCAGAAGACCGATCGGAGCCGCGGTGCGGACCGGACCCGGATCGCGACTGGGGGTTCGCGTGCGGTCCCGCCGCACCGACTCATCGATCGTGCTCAACGTCATTCCGCTGGTGGATATCACCTTTCTTTTGATGATCTTCTTCGTGATCGCCGGCACGTTTAACTCGCTGGAGGGTCTATTGGGGGCGGGACTGACGCCCGTTCGGGCTGGCGCCGGCGGACCACCGGTGCCGTTCATGCCCATCGTGATACGCATCCTCTCCACCGGCGCCGGCACGGGCGCCGTTTCGCTGGAAGTTGAACCCTCCGGCGCCACGCCGGCCACGTTCGCGGAGCTGTCCGAAGCGCTGCTGGGCATCAGTCGGCAGCCCGGTTTCGACGCCCAGACGCCGGTCATCGTTCAGGCCGACGATGGCGTGCTATGGGACCAGGCCGTCGAAGGCTGGAACGCCGCCCTTCGCGCCGGTTTTGTCAATCTCGCTTACGCCGACCCGCCAAACGTCGCCGATCCGCTGAGACCCTGATGGGTTCCGCCGCGCCGCAGGTATCGGACGTTCCTCGCGATGCCGGGCGGACTATTGCCCAACTGCTGGGGAATAGTTCGCGGGACTGATAACGAAATCCGGTCTCGCGGGGGTGTGGCGTTGGTCGGCTCGGCCGCCCGCGTCTGGCACGGGGAATGCCTTACCTGACCGGCGTAGGAACGAATTTGAATCGGTCCGGTGGACCGCAAAAAGGGGAAATGACGATGTACCGAACAAACCAAGCCAAGCGAATACACGACAACGCCCGGGTGATCCAGCAATGGCTGGACCAGGCCCGCCGCACGGGGCAGCGACTGCCGTCGATCGGTCATTCGCAACCGCGTTTCACGTGGGACGCACGGGTGACCATTGAAATGTCGCCGGACGGTGGATCCGCGGAATCGCAGTATGCCACGACCCGCGACGTCAGCGCCGGCGACGTGGTCGTCCGCTGCCGACGCCCGTTGGCCGTCGGGGCGACGCTGCGCCTCACGCTCGACGAAACCGGCGAATCCGCGACCGGAACAGTTCAATCGTGCGTTCAAGAAATCGGTGCGTTCGTCGCGACCGTCTCGTTTTCGAAACCGACCGTCACCCGTCGCCCGCCGGTGCGGGCCATCTGCGTGGGACCGTCCTGCCCGCGTACGGCGGTAGCGTGAACGGAGCGCGGCGGACGAATCGGCCGCCGGACTCGGGTGTTCGAGTGCGGCGCACGGCCTAGCGCACGCCGCCTACCGGCGATGTCGACGGGCGGACAGCGGGACAAACTGCAACGGCAGCCGGAACAGCGTGAACACGGTCGAGGTCACCACGTCGCCGATGACCACTGTCGCCGGCCCCGCGCACGTTCGGAGATGTCCGACGTCCGGCCGCACCATCGGCGATCGGAGGAGTTCCTTTCAAGACGCGGATCATCGAGCGATCACTCTTCGCGGCCCGAAAAGCGAATACAGCGCCGGCAGCACCAGTAGAGTAAGGACATTATCGGTGATCACTCCGCCGATGACGACCGTCGCGAGAGGCCTCTGCACTTCGGCGCCGATACCGGTGTTCAACGCCATGGGCACAAAGCCCAGCGCGGCCACAAGGCCGGTGATGAGAATTGGCCGCAAACGGATGAGCCTGGCTTCCTCGATCGCCTGATCCAATTCGGCGCCGGCGGCCCACCGCTGTTTAATCGTCGATACGAGAACGAGTCCGGTCAACACGGATACACCCGACACCGCGACGAAGCCGACTCCGGCCGAAATCGTGAACGGCATCTCGCGCAACCATAACGCGATGACTCCTCCGAGCACGGCGAATGGAGCGCCGGTAAAAACGATTAGCGAGTCGCGCACTGAATTCGTGCTCAGGTAGAGCAGGATAAAGACCAACGCCAGCGCGACGGGGATTACGATCATCAATCGCCGGGATGCGCGGATGAGATTCTCGTACTGACCGCCGAACTGAACGAAGTAACCGGCCGGCAGTGTGACACGCTCTTCGACCTTTCGCCTTGCCTCGGCCACGAAGCCGCCGAGGTCGCGGCCGCGGACGTTGGCCTGCACGACGATTCTTCGCGCAGCCCACTCGCGGTTGATTGTCGCGGGGCCTTCGATCTGGCGCACGCGGGCGAGGCGGCCGATCGGGATCCGTTGCCCATCGGGAGCCGGCAGCAGAATCTTTGCAATGGCCTCGGGGTCGGTGCCGTATTGCTCCGGCAAACGAACCATGAGGTCGAAGCGCTGTTGCCCCTGCCGAATCTGACCGGCAGGAATCCCGCCGAGGGCCTCGATCAGATCGAGCACGTGCTTCGCGGCGATCCCATGGCGGGCGATGGCCGCTTGATCCACCTTCACCTCCACGACCGGCAAACCCGATGATTGCTCCACCGACACATCTTCGGCGCCGGTGAGCTCCACAAGGACCCCTCGAACCTCCGCTGCTTTCTCTTGAAGCGTCTTGAGATCGTCGCCGAAGATTTTGACTCCCAGATCGGAGCGGACGCCGGCGATCATTTCGTTCATCCGCATCTCAATGGGTTGCGTGAACGTGATGTTCTGACCGGGGAAGCCCGCCAGTTCCGCGTCCATCACGGCGGTCAGCTCCGATTGCGTCGCGGCGCGTTTCCATTGCTCGCGGGGCGTCAGCATTACGAAGAGGTCGGTTACCTCCAGACCCATCGGGTCGGTCGAGACTTCCGGCGTGCCCGTTCTGCTCCAGACGTCGCGGATCTCGTCGGGAAATCGCTCGAGCAGGAACTTCTCAATCCGCGTGTTGTAGCGCATGGCCTCTTCCAGCGAGATGCCGGAAAGGCGAACGGCGTTGACAACGACGGCCATCTCGTGGAGCCGGGGCACGAATTCACTCCCCAGCCGTGTCGAAAGAAACGTGCCCCAGGCCAAAAGTGCGGCGCACACGATCAGCGTGCCGACGCGAAATCGAAGCGCCAACCTCAGTAGCGGCCGGTACAACCACTGTGCCCCTCGAACCACCGGATTCTCGCGCTCCTTCCTATCTCGACGCAACAACAGACTTGACAGGACCGGAGTGAGCGTGATGGAAAAGATCAGCGAACTCAGCAGTGCGAAGATGACGGTCAGCGCCATCGGTTGGAAGAGCTTGCCCTCGATTCCCTCCAACAGGAGGATGGGCAGGTATACGACCATAATGATCAGCTCGCCGAACATCGTCGGTTTGCGAACCTCGATCGCTGCGTCGCGGACGATATCGACTATGGATCGCTCATCCCGCTTTTGTCCGAGCTTGCGGACGCTGTTCTCGACGCTGATGACGGAGCTGTCCACGACCAGACCGAAATCGATGGCGCCGAGGCTGAGCAGGCTGGCGGCAATCCCGGCCTGGAGCATCATGTTGAAGGCAAAAAACATCGCCAGCGGGATGGCGAGTACGACGATCAGACCAGCCCGCAGGTTTCCCAGGAAAACGAACAGTACCGCAACGACGAGCAGGGCGCCCTCCAGGAGGTTTCGCCTGACCGTGGCGATGACTTTGTCGACCAGCTCCGTTCGCTCGTAAACAACCCTGACCTCCACATCGGACGGCAACGTCTTGCGAACCTCGGCGAGCCGCTCTTCCAATCGCCGCGTGACCACGTGCGCGTTTTCGCCCATCAGCATGAAGCCGAGCCCGTGGACCACCTCGCCCTTTCCGTTGGCCGTCACCCCGCCGCGGCGGAGCTCGCAGCCTTCACGGACCTCGGCCACGTCGCCTATGTGAATGGGAACGCCGTCGTGTGCGGTGATCACGATGTCGCCGATCTCTTCCTCATTGGTCGTCAGGCTCAGGCCTTGAATGAGGTGCAACTCACCGCCGCGCGAGATGTTTCCGCCCCCGACGCTCAGGTTGTTTTCCGCCAGCGCGCGCAGAACATTTTCCAGGGTCAGATCGTATTTGATCAGCCGGTCGGGATCGGCCAGAACGTGATATTGCTTCCGCTTTCCGCCCCACGTGTTGATCTCTGCAACACCGGAAACGGACTGAAGCTGCGGGCGGATGACCCAGTCCTGCAGGGTGGTCAGCTCAACAATGCCGCGGGTTGGACTCGTGATGATGTAATGAAAGATTTCGCCGAGGCCGGTGGAAATCGGTCCCAACTCCGGTTTTTCAACGCCGACCGGAAGCTCCACGCCGCCGAGCCGTTCGGTGACCATCTGTCGCGCGAGATACACGCTCGTTCCGTCCGCGAAGATGGTATTCACCTGGCAGAAACCAAACTTGGATACTGAGCGGATCTCGGTGAGTTTCGGCAGGCCGCCAAGCGCCCGCTCAACGGGAATGGTGACCTGCTGCTCAATCTCGACGGGCGCCAACGCCGGCGCGATGGTGTTCACCTGCACCATAACCGGCGTCGTGTCCGGAAACGCGTCGATGGGGAGTTTGGACATGGCCAGGAGGCCCAGCCCCACGAGCACCATGGATACGACAACCACCAGAAAGCGGTTGCGAAGCGACCAAGTGATGATCCAATCAAGCATCGGAAGTCCTTGCGCGGCTACTTCTTCTTGTTGAAGTCGACGGGACAGCAGCCGGCGCCGATCTCACCCTTGAGAACCTCCGTCTTGAGAAGGAAGCTGCCGACGACGACGACTTGCTCGCCTTCACGCACCCCGTCCCGAACCTCGAAGATGTTCCCCGGCGCCGGACCCAGGCGAACCCTGCGCAGCTCAAAGGTACTGTCGTCTTCCCGGACGAATACCACATTGCAACATCCATCCCACTGCACGGCGTCCTTCGGCAAAACCAGCGCCGACTCGTTATCGCGAACCTGCACGGACGTTCGACCGAACATGTTGGCTTTGAGGATGCCGTCGGGGTTTTCGAATTCCGCACGGGCCTTGAGCGTGCGCGTCCGGGGTTCGAGCTTCGTGCTGACCCAGGTAATTCGACCGGTGAATGATTCGCCCTCGAACCCCTCGACCTGAAGCAATACGGGCATGCCGACGCGAAGCCGTACACGCGGCTCAGTCCAATCGAGCATGGCCCACATCCGCGCGGTGTCCGCCACGCTAAAGAGCATTCGTGACGTTTCCACCGCTTCGCCGATCACGGCGCTGCGCTCCACGACTTCGCCGGCGAAGGGGGCCGTCAACGACAAGAGCGACGATGTCTCCCCGCTCTCTCCGACGCGGCGGACTTCCTCTTCGGAGAGCCCCAACAGACGCAGCCTCTGCGCTGCGCGTGACTCCGCGATCGTTGCTTCGCTGAGTTTGTACTCAATCTCCTGCACGTCGCGCATGGGCGAGAGGCCGGTTTTCTCCAGCTTCGACTCGCGTTCAAAGCTCCGGGTATGCAATGCGACCGAAGAAATCGCCTGGAGCAGGTCGGCCTTGGCCGCCGCAAGTTCGGGCGAGTCGATGACCGCGAGCACATTCCCCTGGGTCACGCTGGTTCCAAGGTCAACCCTCGCCTCGCGCACGACGCCCGGCACCGGTGAGGAAAGATGAGCGAAGCGGTTGCCATCATACGCAACCTCGGCATTGCAGGTGACGAAATGGGTCAGCGGTTGACGGGCGACCTCGGAAAATGTCAATCCGGTCCGTTTTCCAATGTCTTCGGACACCAAGCGGACCTTCGTCCCGTCGTTGGCGCAAGCCGGAGACGGCGGACGTTGACTCCGCGGCAGCCCGGCGAACGTGTCGATGAACTCCGTGGCGATGCGCTCGCGAAGTGCCGCGTTGCATTTTGTGCATTGGGATTCCGGAACACCGTGACCGGCGCACCAGTCGCCGGCCTTCTTAAACGACTCGACGAGTGCCGGATTGCAGCGCGTGCAAACGTCTTTGGCGATGCCGTGCGCTTCGCAGCGTTCAACGGCGGCGGCGGCCGAAGCGTCGGGACTCGCAGGGAGCGCCCCACGTTGATCGCCGCGCGCGTCGCCGCCGGGGTGCGGGCTCTTGCGCTCTTTTAATTCCGGATGGCAAATGGAGCACTCGTCTTCATACACCCCGTGCCCACCGCACCACGGCCGATTCGGATCGCGTTGGGCCAATTGGTCTTTCGCGGCATCCGTAGTGTGGTTCGCCGGCGACTGTGCGCCGCATGGCCGCGGCCCCGAAGTCGCCGCCAGGAACACGAGCACGAACCCGGATGTGACGCACCGCTTCCGTATCATCACCGTCTCCATTCAATTCTGGTCGCCACGGACGCTCATCGGTCCGGACGGACGCAACCGCGCCGCCGGCAATGCGGTCACGCGTTCCGCTTCATTCCACGCCGGCGCCTTGCCGCGAAGCGCGAAAACGCGGCCGGCCCGACGACGATGTGACTGCTCAACTCCAGAGTATCCAAGTCCTCGTGCCAGGTGAGCTTAGAGCGTGTATAAAAAGGGTAGAGAAGATCATTCGGGCGGGCCGATGAGGTCGTAGAGCAGGGGCGGCGGAGTTGAACGTCCTTGGGAGTTTCGAAACGATGATCGGGAGGATTGAGGCATG
>JABFSN010000099.1 GCA_013140575.1 Phycisphaerales bacterium
GTGCCCTTCTGTGTCCTCTGTGGATCCTCTTCTCCCAATCTGCGAAATCTGCGGATTCTTCCTCTTCTCTCCTCCGCGCCCTCTGCGCCTCCGCGGTGCATCTTTTTCGCCTTTCGCCTTTCGACGTTTCCCCCTATCTCTGCCCCGCGCCCATCGTCAGAATCGGCAGCAACAACGCGAACGCAATCACCCCCACCGCCACCGCCATCATCATCAGCAACAACGGCTCAACCATCCGCACCGCCATGTCCACCGTCCGCCCCGTCCGCGACTCCTGCGTGTCCGCGATCTGGATCAGCACCGTGTCCAGGTTGTTGCTCTCCTCGGCCACCGCGATCATGCTCAGAATGTCCTCGGGAAACAGTCCGCTTTCCCCCAGCGGCTTCGACAGCGTCTCCCCCCGCCGCACGCTCTCCGCCGCCGTATCGATGTGCCCCGCCAGAATCACATTGCCGGCCGAATCCTTCGAAATCTTCAACGACTGCAGAATCGGCACCCCGTTCTGCAGCATCGTCCCCAGAATCCGGCAGAACCGGCTGACGGCCACGCTCGTGTTGATCTTCCCGAACATCGGCACGCGTAATTTGAAAATCGCCCACAACCGCTGCCCTTCCGCCGTCCGCACCGCCAGCCGTCCCCCGATCAGAATCGCCGCGATCCCGCCCAGCACGAGACCATAATCGTCCCGGATGAAATGGCTGATGCCGAACACCAGCCGCGTCATCGCGTTGTACGATTCCTCCCGCAAATACCCCTGCAGCTTCGGCACCACGAACGACATGATGAACGTCACCACCGCGATCCCCGCGAACATCAAAATCGCCGGGTAAATCATCGACCCGATCAGCTTGTTCCGCATCTCGTCCTGCTTCTCCGCGAAACCCGCCAGCCGCGTCAGCACCTCCTCCAGAAAACCGCCCCGCTCCCCCGCCCGAATCATCGCGCAGTGCAAATCCTTGAACACGTGCGGATGCTCGCCCAGCGCCTCCGCCAGCGTCGTCCCCCCCGCCACTTTCTCCCGAACTTCCCGCACGATCTGCCGCAGCACCGGGTTCGAACCCTTCTGCTGGCCCAGCACGTCCAGCGCCTTCAACATCGGCACCCCCGCCCGCAGCAGGTCCGCCATCTGCTGATAAAACGTCGTCAGATACCGCAGCTTGACCCGCTTCCGCCCTCCGGTGACGGACCGTGACACCGCTTCCTCGACGTGTACCGGAAACAGCGACTGCTCCTCGAGCTGCCGCAACGCAACCTGGTGGCTTTCCGCGGTCAGAACCCCCGACACCGGCCCCCCGCTCGCCTGAATCGCCTTGTATGCGTACGTCGGCATCAACCAGGCTCCCGGTCAGTCCCCGACCACTAGTAGACCGTCACACTTCGCGTTTCGGACAGCCCCGAAGGGGCGGCAGTTAATAGCCGGGGGCGGCAGCCCCCGGACTCGTCATCTCTCACGAAAAAGCCCCGGAGGGGCGGCAGATCCGCTGTCTACGTTGCGTCCGATCACCCGAAAACAAAACTTGACAGTCCACCCGTAACCGCCACGTCGGAATCGACAAACAAATACGCTGCAAATAATGCAATGCTAGTAGATATGATCGCAGGCCGGGCATACGACCCTCCCTGGTCGTGGTTCGATCCGGTCCGCCGCCAAGGTTGCGGCCGACCGTTACCTTAACCACGCCAACGAGTTACGTCAATTCTCAACGCCGGCGAAACCACCCCCGACGGGCCGATTCCGCCGCCACCTTGTACACCCGCGCTGACCGGCCAATTGCATCCGTGAATCTGGAAATGAAAGCCCACTCAGCGTTGGGTGGCACTGGCAAACGTACGTATGTGTTTAGCGTCCCTTGGGGACGCTGTGAATGTAGCCCAGCACTTCAGTGCTGGGATGACGGCACTCCCGGGAGCCCTAGTCCCGAAGGGACGGCTGAAGCGCTCCGTGGGGTTTCAGCCGTCCCTTCGGGACTAGGCGCCATGGGGTCTCCGGCATACCCCGCGTTGAAACGCGGGGCTACATTCAGGCCTGCCTGCGGCAGGCAACCCAAGGAGACGCTAAACACGTACAAGCGTACTCGCTTGCCCCTGGCTTCGGCCTGCACACCGCAGGGCCCGGCGTCCGTTACGTCCGCTTCGTGACCCGCGCCACCTCTTCAATGGTCGTCTCGCCGCGGCGGACCTTGTCCCACCCGTCGTGCCGCATGGGCTTCAATCCCTCACGAACCGCCGCCGCGAACAAATCCGTCGCCGATACCCGGCCCACCACCAGCTCGCGAATCTCGTCGTTAATGCACATCAATTCAAAAATGCCGAATCGCCCCCGGTACCCGCTGTTGCGGCATTCGCGACACCCCTTGCCGTGATGCAAAACCTCGCCCTTCTTGTACTCGAAATCAGACGGCAACTGATCCGGATCAGGTTCGTACGCCTCCCGGCAATGCGTGCATATTTTCCGGACCAGTCGCTGCGCCAGCACCCCGCTGACCGAGCTCGCCACCAGAAACGGCTCGATGCCCATGTCCAGCAAACGCGTGTTGGCCGTCACCGCATCGTTTGTGTGCAGGGTGCTGAACACAAGGTGCCCGGTCAGCGACGCGTTGATCGCCACCTCGGCCGTCTCGTAGTCCCGGATTTCGCCGACCAGAATCACGTCCGGGTCGTGTCGCAGGAACGAACGCAATCCCGACGCGAACGTCAGACCGATCTTCGGATTGACCTTCACCTGGTTGATGCCGTCCAGATAGTATTCGATGGGGTCCTCGATGGTCAGAATCTTGATCTTGTCACTGCAGATGGTCTTCAACGCCGAATACAGCGTGGTCGTTTTTCCCGACCCCGTCGGCCCGGTCACCAGGATGATCCCGTAGGGCTGATCGATCAGGCCCTGAAATCGCGGCAACAGCTCCCCCTGCATCCCCAGCTTGTCCAGCCCGATCAACGACGTCGTTTTATCCAGAATTCGCATCACCACCGCCGACCCGAACGCGGTCGGGAGGATGCTCACCCGCAGATCGATCTCCCGGTTGTGCGCCCGAATCTTGAATCCCCCGTCCTGCGGCAAACGATGCTCGGCGATGTTCAGGTTCGACAGAATTTTGATGCGCGACACGATGGCCGCGTGAAACCTCCGAATCTGCGGCGGAACCGTCGTGGTGTGCAGCACTCCGTCGATGCGATATCGAATCCGCAGATCATCTTCGAACGGCTCGACATGTACGTCGCTGGCCTTGTCCCGGATCGCCTCCAGCAGAATCTCGTTCACCAGCTTGACGACGGTGGCCTCCTGGGCCATCTCGATCAGGTCCTTGTCCTCCTCGGAAACGTCCGTCATCACCTCGACGTCGTCGCCCACCATGGCGTTGACCGTCTCGCCGCCTACCCCGTAATGCTCCTTGATCACTCGCGCGACGTCGTCCTCGTACGCCAGCACCGGCTCGACCTTCATCCCCGTCAACATCCGCAGCTCGTCGAACGCGTACAGGTTGAACGGGTCGTTGGTGGCCACCCGGATGGTCCCGTTCCGCCGCTCCACCGGGAACAACCGATACCGGTGCACGACCTTGGACGGGATCAACTTCAGCAGTTCCGGGTCGGCCTTGAAACTCGACAGGTCCACCATCGGAATGGACAGTTGCTCGCTGCGCGCCTCCAGCAGGTGCCGCGCCGACACCAACCCCATCTCCACCAGCACGTTTTCAATCGTGCCGGACGATGTCTGGCATTGCTGCTTGGCCGCCTGCAATTGCTCGCGGGTGATCAGGTTTTTCTTGACCAGTAAATCGCCGATCGCCACTGCCGAATCCCTCGTGCCCGGTTTCGCGCGTTCAAGCGGCGCACCCTCCGCGAACGCTCCGCCCGACGCCCTTCCTTATACAACCATGAACTGCGCCCGGATACGCCGATTTTTGAGCCGGGCGCCCGACGCCGCCCGCCGCCGGCGCCCGCCATAACCCCTTGTATTTTAGGCCTTTAGCGACGGAAGCCACGATGTAGCATCGGGTCGTTTGCCCCGCCCATTGCCTAATCGTAGGGTTCAACAGGCGACCGCAGGAAGCGGCGCCGGGTCAACTGCATCGGGAGGGAGCAGTGAAGCCATGGTTCGCCAGGTCCGAAACAATCTAGTCCGGTTTCTGCGCGACGAAGATGGACCGACCGCGGTCGAATACGCCGTCCTGCTGGCCATCATCTCCGGTGGCGCGCTGGTGGCGCTCGCCGACTTCGGCGACCGCGTTCACGTCATCTACGTCCGCATTCGTGCCGCGCTCGCGACGGCCGACCCCTGACGGGGGTGGTCCCTGACGGGGGTGATCCCTGACGGGGGCAATCCCGCCTTGGAACGCCGCACGTCAACGCGGGGCCACCAGTTGCAGCAACCCCAGCGCGTCAAACCGCTGGGCGTTGATGCGCGCCGAAAAATCGCCCACGCCCCCGGTGTAACGCAGCGTCACCGTGTCGCCGCATTCGAATTGCTCTCCCTGCACGAACAAATCCGAATCCGCATCCGGCGAAATGCCCAACCCCGTCTTCAACTCCGCCTCGCTGGCCATCAACGCCTCGATATCGTCGCAATCAAACGTCCGCGTAACCGAAACACCCGGCGCCAAATCCTCCACGGCCAGTCGATTGACCCCCAATGTCACCAACTCCTCCGTAACGAACTCCAGCCCCAGATCGGTGTCCGTCACGAACACCTCCGGTTCCACGCGAAACGGCGTCTCGTTCACCAGCTTCAGCGTCACCGTGTCCGACGAAACCCCCAGCGCATCCAGCACCGTCCCCAAATTCCCGCACCCCGCCGAAGGCGCCATCACCAATACCGACATGCCCAATCCCATAGCGCGATTCATGGCCACACCTCCTTGTACAGCCGTTGACCCGCTCAACGCACACGGGAATGGTGCCCACGCTCGCGATAAATTGCAAGCAACATATCAGCCGTTATTGCGGCGCCGCAAAATCGACGATCGGTATGCCTGCTCACCGTCCACATTCATTCCCTCCGCGCCCTCCGCGCCTCCGCGGTGAATTGCTCCCGGAAACCGATGCTACCTCGCGCGCATCATTTCGGCCGCCAGTCGCGTCAATTCCGCGCCGCACGCCGGTTCGCGACCGGCGACATGGGACAGGTGATAGTGAAACAGATCGAAAAGACCGGCGATTTCCGCGCCGCGGGCGTCCTTCCGACCGGTCAATACCTCGTTGGGAACTCGAACCGTCCGTTTTTCGACGCGGGCCGGTTCGCAATCCCGGCACACCAACCCACCCTCGAACGACGAAAAAACCACGCTGCGTTCCGATGGCATCGCCCGACCGCATCCCACGCACCCATCGAACCGCGGCATCAAACCGGTCTCGTTCAAAACGACGCGTTGATAGCCCGTCACCACCGACAAAACCTGTTCGACGACCGCCAGCGCCGCAAACGACGCTTCCAGACCATCGAAAACCGCCGGGTGCGCGTCCCAGTCTTCCGTCAATCGGGACGTGACGTCGGCCACGTAGACGGCCGAGTGCAATCGGTCCAGGCGGTCGTGCAGACCCCCGGGAGCCCGCGTCGGCTTCCATTCCACGAGCGTCGCCATCGCTTCCTGCCGCAGTTGCCGCACGGATAGCACCACGCGACCGCTTTCCAACAGATCAATGCCTGGCTGAAAACGCTGTTTGGTCGATCGGCGGACGCCCTTGGCGATGGCGTGTACCTTGCCGTGTTCGCGCAGGAACAGCACGAGAATCTGCGACGTCTCGGCGTAGTCCGACCGTCGCAACACAATGGCCGCGTCGTTCAGATGGGGCATGGCGACGCCGTGACATCCGCCGGCGCCATCGAGCGTCCTGGCAAGCGTGATCCTACGATTCGATCGCTGCGTTCACTTGGGTGGCATGGTCCACGCTTGCGTGGCCATGCTCGTGCCGTTGGGTGGCATGGTCCACGCTTGCGTGGCCATGCTCGTGCCGCTGGGTGGCACGGACAACGGTACTGTCTGTGTTTAGCGTCTACTCGTGTTCCACACGCGCTTCCGCCCCGGCGGGGCGGCGGACTGTTGCCACGGGTGGAGCGCTGCGCAGCATCGCGCAACCCGTGGATTGCGTCCCGCGCGAATTCCCGCCCCGGTAGCGGCGGGGGAAACGCCGCGGAAAACGCCGGACACGTACGCGATACTCCCTTGTCCGTGGACCATGCCCGTGCACGGTGACACCCGGCCGAACGCCCCCTCCCGGCGGCGCGCGATGCGCTATTGGCCGCCGGCATCGTGACGGTAAAGTCCATGCGTTTCAATGTACGCCCGGACGGATTCGGGCACCAGATAGCGAATCGACAAACCGTCCGCCACGCGCCCGCGGACCGCGGACGCGGATACGTCGATCCTCGGTGTGTCCAGTATGTCGCTTCGCAATTGCCCTATCTGTTCGTCGGTCAGATGCGGCCGCAGCGCGTCCAGCGACGGCGCTTCCCAACCGGGACGAGCCGCGGTCACGACCCGGCACGATCCGACCAGATCGGCCACACGATGCCACGTGGCCAGTTCGGACAGCGAATCGGCCCCAATCAGCCAATGCAGTTCAACGCCGGCCCCCAACCGTTCAGCAAAATGGGCCACGGTGTTCACCGTGTAGCACCGCCCCGTCTGCCGCAAATCATGTTCGTCCAGCTCGAATAGCGGATCGTCGGCAATGGCCGCACGGATCATCGCCGCCCGGTGGCATCCATCGAGCAGCGCGCCGGCCCGTTTGTGCGGGGGTTGACCCGACGGAATCAGATACACGCGCTCCCATCCCAGCAATTCGGCCGCGACGCGGGCGACAATCAAATGACCGACGTGAATGGGGTTAAAACTGCCGCCGTATAGGCCGATGCGAATGGTCATGGACGAGCGGCCCGCCGGGGGTTCTACCGCAGTTTCCGATGCTATCGGGCACATGCGCCGCGGTCAAACGGCGCCGCCCGATTGGTTGCAGACGTACGCGCAGGGGTACCGATACGAATCGGGGCACGGGGCGTTTATCCCCGCGCCCTCGTGGTGGGCAATGCCCACGTATGTGTTTGGCGAAGATTCGCGCCGTTCCTGCGCTTCCGCCCCGGCGGGGCGGCGGACTGTAGCCACGGGTGGAGCGATGCGCAGCATCGCGCAACCCGTGGATGCCGTCCCCCACGAATCCCCGCCCCGGTGGGGGCGGAGGAGCCGCCGCGGGAATCGCTCAACGCGTACCTGCCCACCCTACCGGATTTTCCGATCCATGCTTCATCCGCGCGTCAGCATCGTCATCGCCACCCACAACCGCCATGACGTCGTGATGGACACATTATCGCGACTGGAGAACATCGCGCCCGGCGGAAATCAATGCGAAATCATCGTCGTCGATAACGCATCGACCGACGGAACCGCGACGACCATTCGCGACCGATTCCCGTTCGTTAGCGTGATCGCCCGAGCCCACAACCGCGGCAGTTGCGCCAAATCGTTCGGCGTGGCACGATCGAGTGGCGAATTCCTCGTGTTCCTCGACGACGATTCCTACCCCGACGCGGCGTCGATCGACCGCATGATCCGGCATTTCGAGGCCGATGCATCGCTGGGCGCCGCGGGGTTCACCGTGCACCTGCCCGACGGCCGTCGGGAATGCGCCGCCCTTCCCCACGTGTTCGTCGGTTGCGGAGTCGGCTTCCGGGCGAATGCCCTGCGCGGCGTCGGCGGACTCGACGCCGGTCTGTTCATGCAGGCCGAGGAATACGACCTTGCGTTCCGCCTCGTCGGCGCGGGTTGGCGAATCCGCACCTTCGGCGATCTGCACGTCGCCCATCAAAAAACCGCCCACGCCCGAATCAGCGCCCGAACCATGTATTACGACACGCGCAACAACCTGATGCTGGCCGATCGCTATCTGCCCGCCCCGCATCGCCGCGTCTACGTTCAGGATTGGCGGCGGCGCTATGGTTGGCTGGCCGAAACCAACGGCCATCGCCGCGCCTATTGGCGGGGGCGCTTGGCGGCGACGGTTCGCTGCCCGTCCGAACGAATTCGATTCGCCGGCCAACGCCTGCCACCGGACGCCCTCGAAACGCTGTTCCGTTGGCGGGACGTCGAAAACCGCATGGCCCAACTGTTTGACGACGGCGTTCGCCGGATCGTGTTGGCCGACCTCGGAAAAAACATCTACCCGTTTCATCACGCCGCGCCCAAAACAGGCGTATCAGTACTGGCAATCACCGACGACCGGTTCCATCGACCGGGACGCCGGTACCGCGGCACGCCGTTGATTTCCACCACGGGAATCGCATCGCTCCGCCCCGACGCGATCGTGATCAGCAACATGGCCCCCGTCCACGCCGCCGCCACGCGACGCCGATTGGCGGTTGAAGTCGACCACCCCATTCACCTGTGGTTCGACGAATCGCCCATCACCATACCGCCGCAGTTCGAATCGACCGCGGTCCGCCAAGCTGCCGATAGACCCACGTCCGTTATCGACCGACCGCCGCGGCCACAAGTCGCCATCGCCGACTGACCGGATGTTGTGGCACGGGCGTCTCGCCCGTGATCGTGGCACGGACATCTTGCCCGCGATTGTGGCACGGGCATCTCGCCCGTGGACCTGGACGGTCTACCTGTTTGGCGTCCGCAGGACGCCATGAACGTAGCCCAGCACTTCAGTGCTGGGAAGACAGTCCGGCTTCGCATCCGATAGTCCCGAAGGGACGGCTGAAGCGGCCGGCAGATGTCCAGCCGTCCCTTCGGGACTCGGTCCGCTGAAGTCGCTCGCAAACGCCGCGTTGAAACGCGGGGTTACATTCAGGTCTGCCTGCGGCAGGCTTTCCGCGAAGACGCTGAACACGTGCCGGGTTGAATGCCCGTGCGACGTGTGGCGTCGCCCGGTAGGAGGCAACGTGAACAAACGCGCACTGATTACCGGCATCACCGGCCAGGACGGCTCCTACCTGTGCGAACTGCTGCTCGCCAAGGGATACGACGTGCACGGCATCATCCGCCGCAGCAGCACGTTCGGCACCCAGCGCATCGAACACCTGTACACCGACGCCCACGACCCCAACGCCCGGCTGCGCCTGCATTACGGCGATCTGCTTGACGCATCCGGACTGCGCCACGTCATCAGCGCCTGCCAACCCGACGAGGTCTACAACCTTGGCGCCCAATCGCACGTCCGCACCAGTTTCGACCAGCCCACCTATACCGCTGAAACCATCGCCATCGGCACGCTCAACCTGCTGGAGGCCGTCCGCGATTACCGCGATTCCATGGGCCGCGAGGTGCGCCTGTATCAGGCCAGCAGCAGTGAAATGTTCGGCAACGCCCGCGAAGTCCCCCAGTCGGAATCGACCCGCTTCTATCCCCGCAGCCCCTATGCCTGCGCCAAGGTCCATGCGTTCTACCAGACCGTCAACCATCGCGAGGCCTACAAGCTGTTCGCCTGCAACGGCATTCTGTTCAATCACGAATCACCGCGCCGCGGCGAGACGTTCGTCACGCGCAAAATCACCCGCGCGGCGACGCGCATCAAAAAAGGCCTGCAAAAACGCCTGTACCTGGGCAACCTCGACGCCCGCCGCGACTGGGGCTTCGCCGGCGACTACGTCGAGGCCATGTGGTCCATGCTCCAACAACCCGAACCCGACGACTACGTCATCGCCGGCGGCGAATCGCACAGCGTGCGCGAATTCCTCGACGGGACCTTCGAGTATCTGGACCTCGACTGGCGGGACCACGTGGAAATCGACGGCCGCTATTTTCGTCCCACCGAGGTCAACGTGCTGTGCGGCGACGCGTCCAAGGCCAGGCACCTGTTGGGCTGGCAGCCGCGCGTCTCGTTCCGTGAACTGGTTCGCATGATGGTCGATTCGGACATGGCCATGGCCGAACGGGAACGCACATTGACCGAGGCCGGTCTGTCCGCCGGCTGGAACGGCGAATCGTCGAACGCCGAAATGGCAATAGACAACAGTCGTAGCGTGTCCATTGACGCGTGAACGCGCGCTTTCGGACGGCTGATTGATCGGATCGGGTGGCACGGACAACGATACCCCGGTGTCCGTGTGCGACGTGTTTCGCGAGACGATCGACCCATGACCCACGAACGCACCTTCTGGCAGGACAAGCGCGTCTGCGTCACCGGCGGCGCGGGATTCCTAGGCCGCGCGCTCTGCCGACGTTTGCGCTCCGCGGGCTGCACGTCCATCACCATCCCCCGACGTGCCGAATACGACCTGACCGATTCGTTTGCCGTCCGCAGCCTGCTCGAAGACTGCCGCCCGGACATCGTCCTGCACCTGGCCGCCGAGGTCGGCGGCATCGGCGCCAACCGCCAAAACCCGGGCCGCTTCTTTTACGCCAACATGGCCATGGGGCTGCATCTGATCGAGGAAGCCCGGCTCTTCGGCGTGGAAAAGTTCGTCCAGGTGGGCACCGTGTGCGCCTATCCCAAGCACTGTCCGGTTCCGTTCCGCGAGGAAACCATCTGGGACGGCTACCCCGAGGAAACCAACGCACCCTACGGCATCGCCAAAAAAGCCCTTCTCGTCATGGTGCAGGCCTATCGCCGCCAGTACGGGTTCAACGGCCTGTTCGTCATCCCCGTCAATCTGTACGGACCCGGTGACAATTGCGACCCCGATTCATCGCACGTCATTCCCGCGTTGATTCGTCGCCTGACGGAAGCGAAGGATTCGGGCGCACGTTCGGTTTGCTGTTGGGGATCGGGACGTCCCAGCCGCGAATTCCTGTACGTCGACGACGCCGCCGACGCCATCGTCCGTGCCGCCCGCGTGGTCAACGACAGCGAACCCATCAACATCGGCACGGGGGTCGATATCCGCATCGCCGAATTGGCCGGCCTGATCGCCGAACTCGTTGGATACGACGGCCAAATCGAATGGGACACCACCCAGCCGGACGGTCAGCCGCAGCGCCGGCTCGACGTTTCCCGGGCGCTGCGCACGCTCGGCTGGCGCGCCGAAACCAGTCTCCGCGAAGGCCTCCGCCGCACCATCGACTGGTGGCAGGAGCAACGCCAGCCTGTCGATCCGCTCCCGTCCGTTTCGACCCTTTCCTAACTGCCAAAATGTCCCATCCTGCTTCCATCGGGCCGCCCCAACGGGGCGAAAGTCCGTAGCCGGGGGCGTGAGCCCCCGGAGCCGGGTGCGTGACACATGCGGCGGCGTCTTTCGGCCCCGGCCAAGAGCCGCGGGTCGGCGCACGGCGTGGGCAAGGTGAAAACGACATCGATCCGAAGCCCCGGCAGGGGCGTTCGTGGTCAGCCCACGGCGGAAGCCGTGGGAACCCGTAGAACAGCATCGACCCCAAGCCCCGGCAGGGGCGATCGGGCCTAACCTCGGCCGCCCCTGCCGGGGCTTGAGACGGGAACGCGGTCATTCATTCCCACGGCTTCCGCCGTGGGCTAGTGACGGGCGCCCCTGCCGGGGCTAATGCGATCGTCGCCTAAAGTGTCATGGACCCCCCGGAGCCGCCCAATCGAACAAACAAGCCCCGACGGGGCGGCAGTTCCGAGTACGCCACGATTCCTCGACGCACCGAGATTTAGAGTGACGCGCTGCGCAATCTCCCCACGCATTCGGTTCTTCGGACCGGGCGCTCTGTTCACAACCCGCGACGCAAATGGCGGGCGGCGTGAAACCGGTCCCCCGTCGCATGCCGATCGCGAGTCGGTCTTGATTCGGCCCCGGACTCGCGTCCGGCGCTCTTATGCCGTAACCGCAGCCCGTATACGCAACCGCGTCAAATCCTTGGTGCGACCGAGTGTCAAAATATGACACCATATGGATGGTGTCTGAAAATGACACCCACCGAAGATCGTTGCAGACCCGCGACGCCCCCGGTCGTTGACCACAACGGATATCGTCGCCTCCCATGAAAACTTGTTCACCCGGCCGCGGGCGATGCTTCCCGTCTCGCGACCGACGATGCCGCGAACGAGGATCGCGGTTCGCCGCCCGCGACGGGCCTATCACAAGGGGAGATCGGATCATGAGCACGCTGATTCAAATGTACGTTCCCGGAACGCCGGTCAGTTTCCGAGCCAAACGCGACCTGGTGCACGCCTGGCGGCAGAAGGTCGGGGACGTCGCCCGCAAGCTCGTCGCCGAACCGATCGAGGAGGACGACCTCGTCGTGCGCATCACCCATTTCTACCGCTGCCCCCCGCGCTGCGACGCCGACAACATGTCCAAACCCATCTGCGACGCGCTCAGTCGCATCGCCTATTTCGACGACCGCCAGATCGTCGAATGCACCTCCCGACGCATCCCGCTGGGGCGCGCCTTCCGCCTCGGCGGCATGCCCCACGAACTGGCCGTCGCGCTCTGCGAGGGCGACGAGTTCGTCTACATCCAGATCAGTCGGGCGCGGATGGAATCGTGGCACATCTGGAACCCCCAACCCGCCCTCGCCTGGACGTGAATTGGTAAAACCACTATGCGCCATGGCCCGCGCTCGCCGACGCGCAATGGTCTATTCGAGTCGCGAACGCTTCTTTCCGAGCCGCGACCGTAAGGGAGCGGTGTACGCGGTCGGGTGGCACGGACAACGGTACGTACGTGTTTAGCGTCTCCGTGGGTTGCCTGCCGCAGGCAGGCCTGAATGTAGCCCCGCGTTTCACAGGATTTCGCATGAAGTTTTCAACTCACAGCCCTCCTGAGTGCCAGCCGGGCATGGTACA
>JABFSN010000145.1 GCA_013140575.1 Phycisphaerales bacterium
CCCCGCCGCCGCGCGTCGGCCTCATCGTCCGCAAGAACGACGCCGGGCAATGGATGGACGACAACAACGGCAATTGGACCAATCTCGTTTCCGGCCCCAGCGCTGCGCTTTCCGGACGCGTGCCCGGCTGGAACCTCCCCGACCACGACGTCGCCGTCATCAACGCCAACACCTTGGACGTCTCCTACGTCGATCGCCTGATGAACCTGTGCATGGCCATCAACGTCGATCCCGCGTCCGGCCGCCTTTTCGTCGTCGGCACCGACGCCATCAACGAGGTCCGCTTCGAACCCGTCGTCGGCGGCATATTCGTCCGCGTGCTACTCGCCACGGTCGACCCGTTGGCCGCCGGCGGAACCAAAATCTTCGATCTCAACCCCCACCTCGATTACGCCACGCACACCGTTCCGCAGGACCAACGCAACCGATCCATCGGCGACCCGCGGGCCGTGGTGTGGAACGCCGCGAACAGCCGCGCCTACGTGGCCGGCATGGGATCCAACAACGTGATCGTCATCGGTCAGGACGGCTCACGCGCCGGTCTGTCCCAAACCATCGAGGTCGGCGAAGGCCCCACCGGTCTCGCCCTAAACGCCGCGGCCCACCGTCTATTCGTCCTCAACAAATTCAATGCGTCCATTTCCACCATCGACACCGTTTCCGAAACCGAAATCGACCGCGCCCCATTTTTCGACCCGACCCCCGTCGCCATCAAAACCGGCCGAAAACACCTGTACGACACCCACCGGACCTCCGGCCTCGGGCAACTCGCCTGCGCCTCGTGCCACATCGACGCGCGTATGGATCGGCTGGCATGGGACCTCGGCGACCCGTCGGGCGACATGAAGAACTTCGATCAATCGTGCAACCTCGGCGTCGGTCTGCTCGGCACCTGCGACGACTGGCACCCGATGAAGGGCCCCATGACCTCCCAAACCCTTCAGGACATCATCGGGAACGAACCGCATCACTGGCGCGGCGACCGCAACGGCCTGGAAGAATTCAACCCCGCGTTCGTCGGTCTCCTCGGCGACGACTCCCTGTTGACCCCTTCCGAAATGCAGGAATTCGAGGACTTCCTCGCCACCCTCACCTTCCCGCCCAACCCCTTCCGCAACATCGACAACTCCCTGCCCACCAACCTGCCCCTGCCCGGCCATTTCTCCACCGGCCGGTTCGCTGCCGCCGGTACGCCCCTGCCCAATGGCAATGCCGTCAACGGTCTCAATCTCTACACCACCGCCCAGCTCGACATGGTCGCCGGACTGAACATCATCAACTGCGTCACCTGTCATACGCTCCCCACCGGCATGGGCTCCAACCGCCGCCTCGTCGGCGGCCAGGCCCAACCCTTCCCCGTCGGCCCCAACGGCGAGCAGCACCTCACCGTCGTCAGCGTCGACGGCTCCACCAACGGCAGCATCAAGGTGCCCCACCTGCGCAACCTCTACGAAAAAGTCGGCTTCGAAATGACCCAGGGCTCCAACCGCGCCGGCTTCGGCTTCCTCCACGACGGCAGCGTCGATTCCATCGCCCGCTTCGTCTCCGAACCCGTCTTCAGCCTCGACAACACCCAGCAGCTGGCCGACATGGTCGCCTTCATGCTCAGCTTCTCCGGCTCCGACCTCCCCGTCGGAACCACCAACAATGTCTTCAACCTCCGTGGACCCGACGGCCAGGACACCCACGCCGCCGTCGGCTTCCAGCTCACCGTCGATGCCAACAACCACGAACTTCCCGGCGTCGTCAACGCCCTCAATTTCATGATCGAACTCGCCGATTCCGACCGCGTCGGACTCGTCGCCAAGGGCGTCGTCGACGGCCACCCGCGCGGCTACATGCACGCTTTCAACGGCCTGTTTCAGTCCGACCGGGCTGCCGGGTTGATCTCCGACGACGACCTGCGCCTCGCGGCCGGCGACGCTCAACCCATTACGTTCACCGTCGTCCCCTTCGGAACCCAGACCCGCATGGGCATCGACCGCGACACCGACGGCTTCTTCGACGGCGATGAACTCGAGAATTGCAGCAACTCCGCCGACGCGACCAGCAACCCCGGCAACGTCGTGATCACCGGCGACCGCGACGGAAGCGGCGCCGTCGACCTGGTCGATTACGCCGTATTCGATGGATGTGTCACCGACGGTCTGCTTGCCGCGAGCGGACCACATGGCGTGACCGCGGCCGGCTCGCCCCCCACGCTCGAATGCCGCTGCGCCTTCGATTTCGACCGCGACGGTCTCATCGACCTCCGCGACTTCGCGTCATTCCAACGCGCCGTGGGATCCTGAAGATATGTTCGAGTCGAATCGCCGAACCCCCGCGGCATTCCTTCGCGCCTTCGTGCCTCCTTCACGGCACCCCCGTGAACGCCAATTGAAACGCTCCGTAATCCATCGCGTCCACATCCAGGTCCCCGTCGAAATCCATGATCGCGCACGCGGGAGTGATAATCCCCCCGCCCGGCCACGTGTCGCACGCGAGGAACGCCCCCCAGTCGAACAACTCCAACAGCCCGTTACCGTTGAAATCGCCCGGCAGCGCG
This sequence comes from Phycisphaerales bacterium, assembly GCA_013140575.1. Classification (GTDB taxonomy): domain Bacteria; phylum Planctomycetota; class Phycisphaerae; order UBA1845; family UBA1845; genus JABFSN01. Next base: position 2,546 of record JABFSN010000145.1, read on the forward strand.
ACCGGCAACTGACCCCGCGCCACAATGAACCCGGTAAACGTCAGCGTCGCTAGATCGGGTTGATCGGCCAACACCGGAACCGTAATCGTCGCATTCAGCACCACCGTCACCTGCGTCCCAACCACCGCAATCTGACCATCGATGTTGTCCGCCGTCTGCACACCGATTGAATTCAGATCGATCGTATCCGCGCAAGGCAATCCCGCGCCCTGCAATCCGATACACACCAGCCCGCCGGCCACGTAGCTCGCCGCTCCGAATGCCGCCACCGGAGCATCCGCCAGCGAAAACGCACCCCCCGCGATCGGCGCCGGACCGATGACCGTTCCGGGCGCGGGATGCTCCAGCGACACATTCGTCGCCATCGCCGCCAACGAACCCAAAAAAATGGGCACCTGAAAAGCCACCGGTTGCGTCAACTCGAACATGTAATCGTATACGTTGGCCGACGTCGGCGATGCGCCGCCGTCCAGCGAAATAATCACGCTTCCCGCCACCGGCGAAACGTCCACGTCGCACGACCCCAGCGCGCACAACCGAAACTGCGCCACCGACGCCGCTGTATCGATCGTCAGCGTAAACGGCTCGGCCGCACCGGCTGCCCCCGCCGCCAAAACGACCGCCAACCCCGCGCAACCCGCCATCCATCGGAATCCCATAACCGCTCCCTCCCCCGTCACAGTGTTACGGATTCACCCCCGCCGAGTCAATCGCCGCCTGCCGCCGCGTGATCCACCATCCCGAACTGATCAACGCCAGCAGCAGCCACCATTCCTTCTGATATTGCGCATGCACCAACCCGGCCGACACCGCGAAAATCACCACGCTCGCCGCCATCCCCTCGTACAGCAGACCCATCGACCGTCCCGTCTCGTCTCCCCGCCCGAGCGCCGCCCCCCGCGCCCGTTC
>JABFSN010000204.1 GCA_013140575.1 Phycisphaerales bacterium
GGGTAGGGCTGGAGCGGCCGGTACGACGGCGAATGCCATGGGAGGCTGTGCGCCGGCGTGCACATGGGAAACCACGGGGTGGTCGCCGTGGGACGTGGATTGGGCGCAGGGGACAATAGCGAGGCGCGGAGGAGTCGGAACGCCTGCGTTGGGAACGGTCGGTTGATCCATGTGGATGGCGGCGTTTTGCATGGTTCTTGTCCCCGCTGACCGCGGTTGGGTCCGGCTTCCAAACGAGAGCGGGCCGTCCGATCCGCGATACCTAACCTCTACCTAACATTGCACACGATCGGATGAAAGTCAATAACAAAGCAATAAAAAATTGCTAGTTAGCCAGAAAACGCATATCAATCGGTGCGTAAGTCATTTAGGATAATAAAGTTACATAGACTATTAAAAATGCGCATGTGAGTCCACAGTGTCGGGTCGAGTACGTGATTGGCGAACGCCGTTGCCATTCAGAGCACCGGGCGCAATCCCGGTAATGGCTGGCCCTTCGTGTGGCGACGGATATCGCACCGGGTCGTCGTCCGTGGGCTTGCGCCTCACCCTTACCCACAAGTGGACTGGCACGTGGCGCATGTCCGCGGAAGGGGTTCTGGACGCGGTTTCGCGGAAACGGCGGGCTTGCGCCCGCCGCTCTGATGCGAGCGCTACGCGGGTCAGAACGAGTTGTGGGTAATGAGAAGGCTTGCGCCCACGGCTCTGATCGCGGGTTTCGCACGCTAATCACGTACCGAGTCGATGACCCGACGTACGGTGGGCGTCATGCCGGCAATGCGGGCGCGACGCGCCCATCATTCGCAGCAGAGGTTCTCGCCGGCGAAGGCGTCGAGGATGGCGAGGATGTCGAAGATGTCCACGAAATCGAAGCCGTCGGGTTGGCACGGGTAGAGATCGACGGCGTCGAACGGGCACTCGGTGAAGTTGCCGGCGAAGCCGTCGAGCACGCACAGTATGTCGAAAATGTCCACGGCGTCGTCGCGGTTCGCGTCGCCGTACAGAACCGGTTGCCCGGTGCACAGGCCCGATTCGCACGCGGCCGTCACGCAGGGGGTGTAGCCGCAGTCGGCCACGGTCTCGGCGCTGCCCGGCGGGAATCCGTCGCGGCAGAGCGGCCGGCAGGTGAGGGCGAAGTCGCCCTCGACGTCGGCGCCGTCGTCGGAGGCGATGCGGATCAGGTAGGTTTGCCCCTGTTCGACCGGCACGAACGGGTCGTTGCAGCCGATCTCGTCGGCCTCCGTCGGCGAACACCCCACGCCCGCGGCGTACACGGCGTAATCGGCGTCCAAACCGGCGGCGATCTCCAACAGGCCGGTGCACGAGGCAACGGCGCTGAACCACACCCCATTCTGCATGGCGCTGCACGACGCGGCGGGCGCGTCGGACGACGCACACGACGTATCGTACGGAGTCGACTCGGCAAGCATCAACCCGACGCCGGCCGATTTGGCCTCCGCGCATTGGTCGTTGATCGCCCCGATGATGATGTCGGCGCCATCGCAGGCAGGTTGCTGATTCGAATAGCAGGAACTGCTGTCCGGTGGCGTGAAACACGCACACAGGGGAGGGTTGCTAGTCCCGAGAATGTAGTAGTAGATCTCGAACGTGCCGCACGCGTCTGACGAGATTTCCCAGCAGGCCTCGCCCAGGTAGTTGCCCGTGGTACTCAGCGCCACGTTGCCAATTCCTCCTCCCCCAACGTGAGCAAGTTCCAATTGAGCGTAGTTGTACGAACCGCCCGCACAGTTAGCCAGGTCGACGTGGTTCAGGTTGTTGGCCGGATGGGTGGGCGCATCGGCGTCGATGATCGCCGACGCGCAATCAAGGGAAACGTTGCCGGAGTCGCCGCCGTAGGCATCGCCGATTCCCACAATAATGATCCGATGGAGACCCGGCGGCGGCGAACTGCCGCATAGGTCCAGGCAGACCGTACCACCCTGCGTCGCGGTCACCTGAATCCGTCCGGCCGGATTGGTCGAGGGCAACTCGTTCGCCGGAACGAAAAATGCCCTTGGTGTGGACTGTGCGAGCACCGGCGCCACGCCCAGAGCCGCGATGCAGCCAACCATAATTGGGATCGATTCTTTCATGGGGGATTTCTCCAGTAATCGCGTCATCCGCAGCACAGGTCGGCGCCGGCGAAGGCGTCGAGGACGGCGAGGATGTCGAAGATGTCCACGGAATCGAATCCGTCGGGTTCGCAGGGGTACAGATCGACGGCGTCGAACGGGCACTCGGTGAAGTTGCCGGCGAAGGCGTCGAGCACGCACAGAATGTCGAAAACGTCCACCGTGCCGTCGCGGTTCGCGTCGCCGTACAGAACCGGCTGACCGGTGCACAGGCCCGACTCGCATGCGGCCGTCACGCAGGGGGTGTAGCCGCAGTCGGCCACGGTCTCGGCGCTGCCCGGCGGGAATCCGTCGCGGCAGAGCGGCCGGCAGGTAAGGGCGAGATCGCCCTCGACTTCGGCGCCGTCGTCGGAGGCGATGCGGATCAGGTAGGACTGCCCCTGTTCAACGGGCGCGAACGGGTCGTTGCACGCGATCTCGTCGCCCGCGGCCGGCGTGCAGCCGACGCCCGCGGCGTAGACGGCGTAGTCGGCGTCGGGACCGGTGGCGATCTCCATCCGCCCGGTGCAGGACGCCACGCTCGTAAACCACACCCCGTTCTGCATGGCGCTGCACGACGCAGCCGGTGCGTCCGACGACGCGCACGACGTATCGTACGGCGTGGCCGCGGCAATCAGAAACCCCACGTCGGCGTTTGCCGCGTCGACGCAATCGTCGTTCGTCGACTCGATAATGACATCAGCGCCAAGATCCATCACCCAGATGGAGGTGGAGGAAGTAGCTGCCTGCGACGGGATCTGGAAGAACGTATGGAAGGGAACCCCAAAGCATTGCGGCCCGCACCACAGAGAGTTGAGGTAGTCAATCGCGAACTGCCCACAGGCATCGTCGGAGACGACCCAACACGCTTCACCGAGATAATTACCGCTGGCGGACAGCGATACATTGCCGGGAGGAAACTGGAACAATGAATAGCCAAGTCCATTGGGTGGACCGCCGACGCAATCGGTCAAGTCGACGGTATTATACGGACTTCCCGGAAACGTCGGCGCGCTTGTGTCGATCGTCGCGGAGGCGCAATCGATCGACACAGTTCCCGAAGCACCGCCGCTTCCGTCCACGATCGTCAATTGCACGTATTTGTGAAGTCCCGGCGGCGGTGAGCGACCGCACAAATCGAAACACACCTGGTCGCCCTGGCTCGCAATCACGGTGAGGCGACCGTTGAATTGGCCCGGGTCCGCGCCCTGGGGATGGACCAGAAAGACTGCAGGACGCGAGCAGTCAATCGACAATGTCCCCGCGACCGTGGAACCGTCCTGCGTACCGATCCGAATGAGCCGATTGAAATGACTGCCGAATTCCGGGCTTGCAGGCGCATTACATGCAGCCTCAATCGACCCCGGACACGCATCAGCGGCGTCATAAACAGCGAAGTCACCAGCAGACGATTCGATCGTCAGCGTATTCAGGTAGACGGTAGCGGTTGCGGGTGGAGGCAGTGGAGGGCGCGCATGCTCGCAAGTACCAATGAACCGGAACCAGACGTCGTTCTGCATGGCGCTGCACGACGCGGGCGGGCCGTCGGTGGTGGCGCCGGTGGTGTCGAACGAGAAGTCGCCGAGACCCACGGAGATCGCGTTGGCGCAGTCGTCATTCGTGGGCGGCTGGGCGAACACCGGCACCGCGGTCAGAATGGCAATGCAGGCGAAGGCGTGGGATCTCGGGCGTTTCATGGCGTTTTCCTCCACGCGACGGAACGGCCGGTGGTTCCTGCGATCCGTCGCGGCGTGTCGAAACGAAATGAAGGGGTACGCAGGCCGTGACCGGAAGTCATCCTTGCCCGTCGCGGTAACCGTCCACAGCCTATCCGACGGATGGGTGGATTACCAGTCCGGAACGGTGGTCGGACAGTCCCGAGCCGACCGCTCGGGCGCGGCGAGCCCAATCCGGCATTCGGGTTGTGCGCCGCGGGCGATTTGAGGGACGGGATTCCCGCAAGCAGGGGTGCGAGACACTGGACACCGCTGCGCGACGTCAAGGGCAGGCGGGATTCTCGCACCAGGAAACACGCCCGGGCCGGTTGCCATTGATGATGAAAAAAGTTTGCATCGGTTGGATGCCGCGTTCTCGGGTGTTTTCAGAGCAGCGGCCCTGGTGCCGGCGGAACTGTCGCCCCGCCGGGGCTCATGTTTCGAGGGCGACGGGTCCGGGGGCTGACGCCCCCGGCTACTGACTTTCGCCCCTTCGGGGCTACCGGAAAACGAAGGAGTGACGAACCTAATCCTGCCCGATGATCGCGGTGCCGAAGGGGGCGTCGATGCGGAGGCGTTTGTTGATGGTTCCGGTCCAGTTGGTCGATCCGGGCTTCAGGCGGATGCGGGTTCCATCGGTGGCGCCGCCGATGCCGGTCGCAATCGAAAAGTACGGGTAGTTGTAACTACCGAAGGACAGCGGAAAGAAACCCTCAAAATCAATCCACGTGCCGTCCACGCAGGTGGTCGGCCAGGTCACGCCATCGGCGATGACGTTCGTAATGATGGCCCCCATGTCCGCCGCGTAGCCGTTGTCGCTGTAGGTGGAATTGCCGTCCGCGGGGAACAGCACGACGATGTTGTTCTCCGTGCTAAACTGCCTCATCAACGTGCTGGTCCCGCGGAGCTGGCCGGTGTGACTGGCGCCGTGCGGACTGGACCCGTTGAGCGGCGTTCCGCAGTCGCCGCCGACGTTGACCTGGTAATGGTCCATGTAAATCAGCAGCGGCGCGGCACTGGCCACAAGGTTTCCGTGCCCCACGAACCATTCCTGCTGCCATCCACCGTAGGGGCACAAAACGTGCGGACCGAGCGGATTGAACACGTTGGAACAGGTACCGCCGTCGTTGTCGTAGACCGGCTCGCGGAAGTTCTGGGACTGCGACTGACCGAAGAAAATCTCCGTCGAGGGCACCCACATATTCGGCGTCAGCACGCGCTGACGGACGAAATCAAGGAGCGATAGCCCCGACCGTCGTTCGATGATCCGCCCGATTAACAGGTAGCCGAAATTGGAATAGCAATAACTGCCGCAACCGGCCGTGCCGGGCGTGAACTGCAACGGCTCGCTCAGCATGTACCGGATCAGTTGATCGCGATTGGGCGGCGAGGCGATGCCCATGTCGGCCGCGATCTGAATGGCCTTGAACATCGGGTCGCCGATTCCGGCGGTGTCGCGATTCCATCCTCCGCGATGGTTCAGGGCGTGAAAAATGGTGACGTCTTCCAGGCGATCGTCGCCCAACCCGTCCCACGGTGTGTTCGGGAGGATGCCGGGATCGGCCTGATCGAGATCGAAAATGTGATCGAACAGCGACACGGCGCCGTCGGCCTCCAGAATGCGGATCGCGGCGGCCGTGATCGTCTTCTCCAGGCTGGCGATGCGCATGGGCGTGTTTTCCGGCGTCGTCACCCCGTAGCGCGAGACGCCGAAGCCGCGCTGATAGACGATGCAGCCATCATGACTGACGGCCAGCACGCCCTCGTCGATGTTGTAGTCCTCCATGTACGTGATCATGGCGTCGTCGAAAGCGGCCAAATTCGGAACGGGGACGCCGCTGACGGGCACGCCGGCGAGCGCGGGGCTGGTTGTCGCGCAGAGCGCGGCGGATGCGATTAAGTACAGGAACGGTCGTCCGCACCGCGACGGGAAGCAGGTCATCGTCATTCTCCGCGTTCGCCCGTTATTGCAACGACACGAGCACCAGCACCAGTCCCTTTTCGCCGCGCGGCAGGGCGGTCATGGCCTTGCCGATGATCGCGCCCGGGGCGCGGGCGGGCTCCGTGGATTTCATGGCGTGCCCGGGCGTTTCGGAGCTGACCAGCAGATCGCCGGGCTCGACGGCCGCTTGCGTGGCGTCGACCATGCAGAACACGCGACCGGTCAGCGCCACGGGATGTTTGCCGTCGGCGACCGAACCGTTCTGCTTCATGATCAGACCCGGCTGCACGCCGCCCGCGCCGGACACGACGCCCGCGACGCGCGTGTCGTACGACCGCGACGTCACCATCAATCGCCCGGCCTGTTGCGGATCGATGGCGACGACCATTCCCGGTTGGACGTTTTCGCCGGTAATGTCGAACCCCTCGGAAAGGTCGCTGCCGCCGAGAATTTCGAGGACGTCGACGCGGGCCGTGCCGTTGGCGTGCAGGGCGACGCCGCTGCCGTTGGTGGTGCAGTAAAGCGCCGGGTCGCTATTGGCGGCGTTGTTGATCTGAAAATATCCGGCCCGTCCGGTACCGGTATGGACGGCCTGCACGGCGTCGCCGCTGCCGTTGTGGCGGGCCTCGAGCGCCTCGCCACCGCTGGCGGCGTTCGTGATTTCGAAATAGCCGTTGTCGCCGGTGCCGCTGTGAATCGCTTCCAGCGTGCGGCTGGAACTGTTTCCGTTGGTGGAGATGGCGACCGCGTCGTTGGCGTTCGCGGCGTTGGTCACCTGGAACAAAGCGGCGCGGCCCGTGCCCGTGTGGCCGGCCTGCACGGCGTTGCCGGTGCCGTTGTGGTGGGCTTCGAGGGCCTCGCCTCCGTTGCCGGCGTTGGCGATTTCGAAATAGCCGTTGTCGCCGGTGCCGGTGTGCGTCACCTCCAGCGCCCGGCTGGTGGTGTCTCCGTTGGACAGGATTTCGACCGCGGGCTTGCTGTTGGCGGTGTCGTTGACCTGGAAATAGCCCGCCCGCCCGTTCGCCGTCGCGATCCCACGGATGGCGCTGCCGTTTCCGTTGTTGGTGGCGTGCACCGCGTTGTTGCTGGCGCCGGGATGGTCGACGGCGAACACGGCGCAATCGATAAACCCGGTGGTGGCCGCGTCGATCGCGTTGCCCGCGCCGGCCGCCCGGGCGTAGATCGCGTCCCCGCCGCTGGCTCCGTCGGTGACCTCGAAGTACCCGGCCGTGCCGGTGCCGGTGTGCGTCACCTCCAGCGCCCGGCTGGCGCTGTCTCCGTTGGACAGAATCTCCACCGCGTTCTTGGTGTTGTCCGCGTTGTTGACCTGGAAGAAGCCGGCCCGCCCGTTCGACGTATTGATCGCGCGGACCGCGTTACCGTTTCCGTTGTTGGTGGCGTTCACCGCGTTGTTGGTGGCGCCGGGATGGTCCACGGCGAACACGGCGCAATCAATAAACCCGGTGGTGGCCGCGTCAATCGCATTGCCCGCGCCGGCCGCCCGGGCCTTGATCGCGTCTCCGCCGCTGGCGCCGTCGGTGACCTCGAACAGCGCCGCGGTGCCGGTGCCGTTATGGGTGATGCTGAAGGCCGTCTCGGTGCCGGTGTCCAATGTTCCGACGAACGGAAAGCCCAGCGACGAAGTCGCCGAATGAACCGCGAACGGCGTCGGCGTAAGGCGCTGGCGGGGTGCCAACGTGGTGTACAACAGTTGACCCGTCCGGCGGACGGAGATGTCCAGCCATCGCGCCTGGCTCGAATAAGCCGCGGCGCCGAAGTCAAGCGGAACAGTAAATAGTCCATCCACGACGTGGGCGGACACCGCGATGTTGCTTCCCACCTGCGCGCTGAACATGGTGGCGCCGTTGTAGAGCTTGAAAACGAAGTCGTGCGGACCGTTGGCCGGCAGCCCGTCGTCTTTCAAGACCCCCTGATAGGTGAATATCGTGCCCACCGGCACGGGGATCTGCGCCAAGGCGTCGGCCGAAGCCATGGCTGCCAGAACCAGCACACAGACAAATTTTCGATTCAGCATGGAAAAACCCCGTTCGGAAGGCCACACGCGCTGGCGGGATGACGGCCCGCAAGCGTTCAGGAACGCAATCGTGCTATCAGGGTGGAATCGTTGGCGACGGTGGATTGGGCGTGCATCTGACAACGCGCCGGCTGACCGGCGGTCGTCCGATCATCCCCCTTGCCGCTCCCCCTCCTGAATACCCCGCAAACGGGAGGATAACGACGCGCGAACGCCGAATCAAGGCGCGGGATGGGTCGCGACGGAAGCTCCGAACTCGAACGTCGGGTCGATGACCCGACCTACGCTTACGCCCTTCGCCCCGCTGGGGCTGGGTTGATGGGCGGGTCGTTTCCGGGGGTGTCGTCCGCTTTCGCGGACTCCACCCCCGGCTATTGACTGTCGCCCCTTCGGGGCTATCCCCACGGCAACGAGTGACGGACCAATCATCGTACGCCTACTGGCCCATGAATCCCTCGGCGACCTGCACCAGTTCTTTTACGTGGGTGACCGACGTATCGAACATCTTGCGTTCGGCCGGGTCGAGTTCGACTTCGATGATTTTTTCGACGCCGTTGCGGCCCAACATGCACGGGACGCCGACGAAGTAGCCGCCGACGCCGTATTCCCGCTGACAGAACGCGGCACACGGGAAAATTCGCCGTTTGTCGCGGATGATGGCCTCGGCCATGTCGATCGTACCGGCCGCGGGGGCGTAATAGGCGCTGGTGCCCATCAGCTTGACGAGTTCGCCGCCGCCGAGTTTGGCGCGTTCGATGATGGCGTCGAGGCGCTCTTTCGGGATCAGTTGCGTAATGGGGATTCCCGCGACGGAGGTGTAGCGCGTCAGCGGCACCATGTCGTCGCCGTGGCCGCCCATCAACAACGCGGCGATGTCCTCGACGCTGCAATTCAATTCCAGGGCGATGAAGGTGCGGTAACGGGCGATGTCGAGACAGCCGGCCTGGCCGACGACGCGCTGCGGGGGGAAGCCGGTTTTTTTCCACGCGGTGTAGACCATGGCGTCGAGCGGGTTGGACACGACGATGACCACGGCGTTGGGTGAATGCTCGGCGACTTTTTCGGCGACCGATCCGACGATTTTGACGTTGGTCTGAACGAGGTCGTCGCGGCTCATTCCCGGTTTGCGGGGTATGCCCGCGGTGATGACCACGACGTCGCTGCCGGCGGTGTCTTTGTAATCGGCCGTGCCGATGATTTGGGCGTCGAACCGATAGACCGGTCCGCATTGGGCCAGGTCGAGCGCTTTGCCCTTGGTTTTGTCGGCCACTTCGGGGATGTCGAGCAGGACGATGTCGCCCAGTTCCTGCGACGCCGCCCAGACGGCGCAGCTCGCCCCGACGTTTCCGGCCCCGATGATGCTTAGTTTTGCTCGTCGCATGTTAATCTCCCCTATCAATCGCCATTTCAGGGCACCGGGCGCGAGCCCGGTGGTTTGCGTCTCCGTTCAAACACCGCCGATCTTCGAAACCGCGGGCTTGCGCCCGCGGCTCTGACCGGAACGATTCGCGGGCGATCAACGGTCACGCCTTGCCACAACGGTTACGCCGAATCGAGCGGCCAATTGTTCCATGCGGTCGCGCTCGACGATCACGGTCTTGCCGGCCTCGATCACGAGGATGCGGGCGCCGTGGCGATGGAGCATTTCAATCGTATCGGGTCCGATCGTCGGAATATCGAAGCGCATGTCCTGATGGGGCTTGGCCACCTTGACCAACGTCCAGCCGCCGCGCGGGCACAGCGCGCCGGCGCGTTCGATCATGCGGTTGGTGCCCTCGATGGCCTCGACGGCGATGACTTCGGTCTCCTTGACCGCGACGGCCTGTCCGATATCCAACCCGCCCAACTGTTTGGCGATCCGCCAGCCGAAATCGGCGTCGTCGTTGTGACCGGGGGACGGATGCGGACCGGCGAGCAGTCCTTCCGGGGCCATGGCTTCCGGACAATACTGGGTCGCGTTTTCGAGCGTGACGCCGCGGGTTTGGAGTACGTCGGCGACGGCGCCGAGTACGGCGTCGTTGCGTTTGTCGCGCAGTTTGAAGAACCACAATTTGGCGCTGGTCCAGTCGGGGATCAACTTCAACAGGCGGAATCGGCCGTACATGACGTGTTTGTTGACGTAACCGGCCATGATCGCCCGCCGCACTCCGTAGCGATGGAACAGTCGGATCCAATGGCCAACACCGGCCAATCGCGACCAGCGAAACGTTTCGGCGCAGGATTGCAGCGCCGGATCGGCCAGTCCGCGCAGCCCGACGATGACGACGCGGCAGCCGGATCGTCGGGCGCCGTCGGCGACCATGAATGGGAACCGACCCGCGCCCGCGATCACGCCAATGGTACTATCGGCCGGGCCGTTCGCCATTGTCCATCCGTTGCCGCAATTCGGTCAACTCGCGTTCCAGATCGCGGATGCGCTGGACCAGTTCGGGCAGTTTCTGAATGGCGGCCGACTGGCGGCGGAAATCGGGCGACGGAACCGCGGGCGAACCCTGATATTCCACGCCGCCGTCGAGGCTGGAGACCACGCCGCTTTGGGCACCGATGCGCGCGCCGTCGCCGATGGTCAGGTGGCCGCCGACGCCCACCTGACCGGCCAACGTCACATGATCGCCGATGACAGCCGATCCGGCGATGCCCACCTGGCCGACGACCATGCAATCCTGTCCGATTTTGGCGCCGTGTCCGATGACCACCAGATCGCTGAATTTGGAGCCGCGTCCGATGCGGGTGGCGCCGAGCGTGGCGCGATCGAACGCGCACCCCGCGCCGATTTCGACGTCGTCATCGATGATGATTTGGCCCACCTGCGGAATCTTGATCCATCGGCCGTCGCGCGGGGCGTAGCCCAGCCCGTCTTGACCGATGGACGTGCCGGCGTGAATGGTGACGCGATGCCCGATCTGCGTGCGGTCGTAAATGGTCACGTTGGGAAACAGGGTGACGTGGTGGCCGATGGTGACATGATCGCCGATGTAGCAACCGGGGTAGATGGTCGCGTTGTCGCCGATTTCGGCGTGGACCGCGATACTGACCCACGGGCCGATGTTGGCGTTTTCGCCGATTCGCGCGGACGCCGCGATTGTGGTCCGCACGTCGATGCCCCATCGGGGATGTTTGCGGTACCCGTGGACGCGAACGATGGCGGCCGCGACGGCGGCGTAGGGATCGTCGGTGCGCACCAGCGCCAGTCGATCCGGGGCGTCGGTCTGGCGGGTGACGATGACGGCCGACGCCCGGGTCTCCGGCAACATGCGATGGTAACGCGGGTTGGACAGGAAACTGATTTCGCCGGGTTGGGCGTCTTCCAGGGTGTTGACGGCCGATACGGCGATTTCCGGGTCGCCGTCGATGTCGTTGGCGATGCCTTGCTGACGAATGAACTTCGAAATGTCGGCAAGACTGACCGATTTCAAATTCGGCGAGCTCCGCAATCTGTGTTTATGCCTTCGACAGGCATCGTATCCGTCGGTTGGAGATGCTGCAACGCCGTAGCGGAATCGCGTTGACTGTGGGCGTTCGCATTCAGAAATTCACCGCGGAGGCGCGGAGGGAATTGGGTGGATAGCGGCGGCAACGAATGTAGCCCCGTGTTTCAACACGGGGTTGGACCCCGACCCGGTCCCACCGAGTCCCGAAGGGACGGCTGAATCGTCGGGTTCGGTTTCAGCCGTCCCTTCGGGACTATTGGATGTTCGGGGCCGCGGTCATCCCAGCACTGAAGTGCCGGGCTACATTCAATGCGTCCCGTCGGGACGCCAATCGCGTGGGCAGACTGAATCCGATCGGTTGATTCGACGAGTCGTAGGCTAAATAAGAACGCACAAAAGGGAAACCGGGTTTCGTGCGCCCTCCGGGCGGGAAGAAATAGCGCACGCGATCCAGGGACTGAAGTCCCTGGCTAAGATCGTGCGCCCTCCGGTCGAAGATTCGCGGGTCATGTTCGCGGGTCATGATGAAATCGGTTTCCCTACTCCTTGGTTCTATTTAGTTCTCCGCGCCTCCGCGGTGAATTTCCGGTTAATGGCGGTGGACCATTTCGTGATGATGATGGGCCATCGCTTTTTCGCGGGCCTCGCGGGTGGACATCAGCAATGGAAACATGATGTCACTGACGCAACATGGCAACATGACGGCCACGATCATAAACACGAATACCTGCCCGATCCGCGAGACCCAATCGAACAGGTTCAGATTGGCGACCAGGTAGAAAATGCTGGCCAGCGTGGACGCCAGCACATGCAGCGAATGGCTGAACAGCGTGCTGCGGGACACGCCGGCGGCTGCTCCCAATCCGACGCCGATGCCGACCACCGCGAACGGCAGGACCAGTCCGGGATGTTCGACGACGCAGACGTGCCACGGCGTTTTCTGCCCCATGATCATCAGCGCGAACTGTGGAAAAACGATATCACTGAATCCGCACACCCCGACCGACCCGGCCAATCCGATGACCACGGACTTGACCAGCGCCTTTTCGTAACGCCAGAACATGGCTGTCGTGGTGGCCGCTGAAAAAAACACGTGTACCGGATGGAACAGGTGAAACAGGACCATCGTGGAGGGTAGATCATGCCCGTGTTCGTCCGCGGCCGGCATGGTCGGATGTCCTTCCGGGGTCAGGTAGCCGATGACGCCGGCGATGGCCAGCCCGATGGCGACGGCCGACACGGAGAACGGGAGGTGGTTCAGCAATTCGTGACGAATGGCGCCGTGTTGATGGTCCTGGTCGTCGCATTCTGAACAGTGAACGGAATTTGAATCGTGCATGATCGGCGTCCCAAGTTTCCGGCGGGCGCGGAATCGCCGGGTTCGGACGGGATTATGGGGGGC
>JABFSN010000162.1 GCA_013140575.1 Phycisphaerales bacterium
TGGAGGATCTGTTGAACACGGTGTTCGAGTGGCTCGAACACCGCAGACCATTTGAAGTCGAACGCCATGCGTATCTGCGTTCCAAGGCGGCATAGACCAGTTTCCCTATTGTGGGGAGTTATTTAGGAACCGTGGCGACACTCGTTGTTGCCGTCCTTGTCCGGCCGGATCAACCGGTCCCCGTGGCACTGCTCCAACTGACGCAGATGATCGCACAGTTTGTGGATGTCGTTGTCGAATTGTTCGGCGATCTCACGGCGGATCTCACGGATCTCGTCGATCAACGGATCGGTGGCGCGCGTGGTTGGTTTTTGCCCTGACAATGTTCAGTCTCCTCTCAAGAGATCGGGTGTAATGATTTCCGGAGGCACGAGTCCAACACGGCGGCATACGGCCCGAAGGTGGCGCGCCTTGTTGACGTTCGCCAGGTGTTGCACGTTCCAACTCAGCAAATAATCACATTTGAATACGGTTGCGAATGCGACGTGTATTGCGTCCCCCGCCTCCGCGGGTCCCGGCATCACCTTGGCGTTTACAAGCACTCTCGCAAGTCCTTCTACGTCTTCTGAAGCGGACAACACCGGCACATCGGCAATCAGCGTAGTCGCGGCATTGCGGTTCGGGTATCGCGGATGTGACAATTCAATATGTACTTCTTGACTGACGACCAGCTCGTGGTTGCGCTGTTCCCGTTCAAACCAATAATTGCTTACGTCGCGGCGATAAACACTCGCCGCGTCTTGGCGGGTCGAAACACACGCGCTGATGAAGCTGGTTTCAAGATAAACCTTCGCCATTGCCACAGCTTGCCATTTCCCCGGCTTCGCCGCAAGGCTTTGGAGCTCTCCCGTGTATTCCGAGACCGCGTCGCCCTTACCGGGCAAAGATCGAATCGAAATAAACGAACGGATCTTGCACGACCGATGTAACCACCGTCGTCACGACCGTCGATGCGTCGCCCTCGGCGCGACGCTCCGTCAAAATCTGGGCACGGTCGAAATCCAGCTCGCGCTGAAACGCCAGCGACACCGACCGGTCCATGATCCCGATCAACGCGCTGTGGTGCAGTCCGACCAGATGTCCGATCTCGTGGGCGGCCGTCTGCGAAATGCCCAGCACGATATTGTTCACCGAATTGATCGCCGCCGTCTGGCACGTTTCCCCCCGGCCCTGAAAACTGCCCACGTACACGACGGCCTCGTCGTTCAAAACCTGATTGCCCGGGTCCAGCCCGCTCCCCGACGGCAGCACCTCGCCAAACACCACCACGTCCAGACATTCCGGCCGCGACGTGTCCGGCGGCTGAATCGCATCGGCGGCCAATTCGCCGCTGTCGGCCGTCACGCGTTCCGGCGAAATCGTCACCACCGAAAACGGCTCGGCCGGATCGTCGCCATCCTCCAGAATCTGAATCGGCGTGCCGTCAAATATGTCCCGCAGCCGTTCGACAATCTGCTCCCGAACCGGATCGCTGATCGAATCCAGAAACGCCCGCTGATCGTCCGTGCCCGTCGTCGGGTCGAATAGACCCGGTTCGGACAGGAACCCGTCGTCGAATCGGACCACGACGCGCTGCGACGACGGCGGCATATAGGATGGGTCGCCGGCCTCCGCCGACAACGTCGCCCGAATGCGATCGGCCGACGGCTCAGACTGGACGAACACGAAATGCCGGGCGGTCCGCGCGGCGCGGAACTGGAACCCGGCATTGCCCGGCCCGCCGCCGACCATCACGCCCGTGGCGTCGGACGTCTCGTCGTCCGTCAGGATCAGCACGCGCTGCACGCCGTCGCCGTCCACCCGCAGACGAACGACGTCGCCTGCCTGCAACGTGCCCAACACGGCAATATCGTTTTCGAGCGCAACCGGCCGGCCGTTCATGGCCACCGGCGGCAGATCGGTGAACGGATTGACCCGCGCGTCACCATCCGGCGACACGGGACAACCCGCCGCGGCCAGCACCACAACACACCAAACCCATCGTGCAATGTCGCGGGTCATTCGATCGGCTCCGCCACGACCACAATTCGTTCGATCGGCGACTCAATGAACACTTCCGGCGGCCGGAACGCGAATTCGTCGGAAAAAAATTCGACCAGATACGCGCCCGGCGGCCGATCGAACGAAAACGCACCGTCGGCGTCGGTCGTGGCGAACCCAATCGGACCGCTGAACCCGGAATCCGGGTCGTTGGTCGTGTCCGCGTCGTCCAATCGCGAGCGGATGCGCGTGCGCATCAATACCCCCACGCCCTCCACGCCGCTTCCATCGACCCGCGTGACGCGGCCGCCGATATCGCCCGCGTCGGCCAACGCCGGCGGGCCGACGCCTCCCAGCGCCGGATCGACCCCGACTACTTCCCACGCCGCGTCCGGCTCATCAAACAGACCCAACCGGCGGATTTCCGCATCGATCGCGGTATCCTGCGCCAACTTCACCCGCGCCGTCCCCTCGTCCGCGTTCCAGTTGACGATGGTAAACGATTCCAGTGCCGCCACCGAACAGGCCGGAATGCCAATAAACTCGCCCGCCACCGCCGGCACCGGATCAACGGCCTCGCCCTCGTCCAGCCCGATGGCCACGCCCTCGTTCACCCGCCGATACAACAGAATCTGCAAATCCAGCGCATCCGGACAGCCGCTGTCGAGCAATTCCGGAAACGATTCGCGATATCCCGCCCCCGGCGCCATCAGCGGTGTCGTCGCGAACGGCGCCTGCAGATCCCCCGTATGTTCCCGAAACCGCAATGCCGCGTAATGCCGTTCCGACAGATTCAAAAACAGCAATCGCGTCTCGATCGGCGGAATGACGAACTCCGGCGGCGCAGCGCACGAACCGGCCGCCCACATCAACCCCACCGCCGCCAGACTACGAATTGCTCGCGTCACGATCCGTCCATCTCCATCACCACCCGGAACCCCTGGTAATAACTGACGTAGTGCGCCTGACCGTAATTGCGCTGCGTCGCCCGGCATCTTACCGCCGGATTATAGTACCCGCCACCCTTAAAAACGAACCACTCCTTGTCGCCGGCGTCGGCGTCGTCGATATATTCCGGTTCGTATCGCGAATCGCACCACTCCCACAAACCGCCGTGCATGTCGAACAGGCCGAACCAGTTGGGCATCTTGGTCGCCACGATTTGCACGTCCCGGACCGCTCCATTGCAGTTGGCAAAATAGGCCGCGTACGCCGCGTCGTTGCCGTAGCAGTACCTCCCGCCGTTTCCCGCCCGGCACGCATACTCCCATTCCGCCTCCGTCGGCAATCGGTAATGGCGCTTAGGCGACCCATCGCCCGCCCTCCCGTTCAGCCATTCGCAATAACGCCGGGCCGCATTCAGGCTGACCCACTGCAACGCCGTCCGCGACTGTTCCGACATCGGAATCGTGCTCAACATGTCGTGAACGGTGCTTCGTACACTTCCCCCGGCGGCCGGTTCCTCAAAAACG
>JABFSN010000017.1 GCA_013140575.1 Phycisphaerales bacterium
CACCGACACCACCGCCGGCGACGGAACCCGTCGCACCGCCGCCCGCGGCCACTACCGCTCCACCCCCGGCCAACGACACTACAGCGCCTCCCGCGAACGACAACGCCGCCGCGCCCAACGACAACGCACCGCCGCCTGCCGATCCGCCAGGTCAACCTTGACCGACCATCCGACCGCCGCGAGCCGACCAGCGGTGGATCAGCGCCGACGAACCGAATCTCAGGAAGCACGCCGCCAGGCTGTACAAGCTGAAATCGACTCAAGGCGATCACTGCCGGAGCGCAATCGCCTCGGCCAGTTCGCGACGCCCCATGCACTTGCGGTTGAGATTGTCACCCACGCCGCTTCGCTCTTGAAATGAAAGCGCAGGCCGATTCGATTCGCCGATCCGGCCATTGGCTCCGGAAGTTTCTACTCCGCGGCGCTCTCCGTGTTCCGTGCCGAACGCATCGCGACTGCCGTCGGCGTTGAACTCGATCCGGCGTTCTGCGACGCAGCGGACGACCTCTGGGCCGATTCGGGTCTTCAAATCGTTCGCGGCGACTTCGCGCGCGTCGTGGCCGGGGCGGATCGCCCCGCCCCGCCCAATTTCGTCGTCGCCAATCCGCCCTACGTCCGGCATCACCATTTGACACGGGAGGACAAGGAACGGCTGCAACGGTTGGCGTTCAAGATGACCGGTGTCGAGGTCAATGGGCTCGCTGGTCTGTACGTTTATTTCGTCCTGCTGGCCACCGCCTGGATGAAAGACGACGGCATCGCGGCCTGGCTGATCCCCTCCGAGTTCATGGACGTAAACTACGGAACGGCCCTGAAGCGTTTTCTCACCGATCGCGTGACGCTCGTTCGCGTCCACCGCTTCGACCCGAACGAAGTGCAATTCGACGACGCACTGGTGTCATCGGTCGTTCTTGTGTTCCGCAAGACACCGCCGCCCCGAGGCCACGCGGTTGAATTCTCATTTGGCGGAACCATCGCCGACCCGGGCGCCCTCGATCGCGTGTCGATCGACTGCCTGAATGAATCTCGAAAGTGGACGGTACACCCCCGTCACGCCGGAAACGACCGGCAGACATCGGGAAACGGCGACGGGCCAGCGATCGGCGATTTTTTTCGCATCCAGCGCGGCATCGCCACGGGATGCAACAAGTTTTTCATCCTCGACCGGGACGACGCTCAGCGCCGCGGACTGCCCGGTCGATATCTGCGCCCGATTCTGCCCAGCCCGCGATATCTCAAGACTACGGTGATCGAGCGCGCGGACGACGGTTACCCGCAGTTGGACGGCCAACTTTGCGTCATCGACTGCGACCTGCCGGAACCCCTCGTGAAAACCCGATTCCCGGCGTTGTGGGACTATCTACGAACCGCCGACGCCGTCGGAATCCGCGACGGATACCTCGTCGGCAAACGCATCCCGTGGTACAAACAGGAACAACGCGAACCCGCGCCGTTCCTGTGTACGTACATGGGTCGCGGCTCCGACGACAAGCGACCGTTCCGGTTCATCTGGAACCGATCATCGGCAATCTGCTCCAACCTCTACCTGATGCTCTATCCGCGCCGTGCACTGGCCGGGTTGCTTCGCGAGGACGCAGAACGAGGTGCTGAAATCCATGAACTCCTGGGGCGCATCACCGGCCACGAACTGCGCGGCGAAGGACGGGTGTACGGTGGTGGACTCAACAAAATCGAGCCACGCGAACTGGGGCGAATCTCGGCTTCGAGCTTGGTCGAGCGATTCCCGGAACTGGCCGAGTCGCTGGACCGGCACGATGCTCCGACGCTTTTTCCCGTTCAGTAGAAATGCGCAACCGGGGACTGCGTGGGCTCTGACGCTCGCCACCCTGTTTCTTGTCATGCCTTCCTGCCGCGACGCCTGGGTGGCGCCGACTCTGTTTTCCGGCCGAAACGTGGACGCCAATCCAAACCGGCTTCCCGACCCCTCCACGCTGACCGTCTCGGCCTTTGTCGACTACGAACCCGCCCCCGCCGGCCGCATCGTCATCGTGGCCGCGCGGAATGAAACCGCGGCGTTCGAATTGCGCCTTCGACCACAACGGGCGATCGTCGGCCTCAACATCCGATGCGCACCGCTGGTTCACGATTGGAACGGATCGGGCGATTCAAACGAATCCGACGCAACGACGCTGAACGCCGATTGCTCTCGTCTGCACCCGGTCCGACTCGACCGCTGGCCCGGCTGGCACATTCGCTACATCGAACCCGCGGACCGCGTGCCCAACGTCTACGACGTGGCCGTGCCCATCGACGCCCCCGTCGGCGGCCTTCCCGACAACGCCCTCGCCGGGCAGGAATTCCGCGTCCTCGGCGAATTCGCCATTCCCCACGATGCCGCCCCCGGAACGTACGCCGGCCGAATTGAATTCCTCGCCGCCGCCGACCGCCTCGGCTCGATGCCCATCGAATTGCACGTGCTTTCTGTCACCATTCCGGCCGACCGCCCGGTGAATGCCCGCGTCGATCTGGATATCCGATCCATCATCCGTCACCTGACCCCCGCAAACGCGATCCAAGACGCGCAGACCGGCGCCGAATCGGAAGCGGGCCGCGCCCTCGCCAACGCCGTCCGGCTTCTCGAATCGCATCGTGTCACGCCCGTCCTGTCCGGTTTCATGCCCGCCATCAAACTCGATCGCGACGGCCAGCTCTCCGCCGACTGGTCCGATTTCGACGCCCTGGTCGGTCCATTTATCGATCCGCACGGCCCCGCCGCTCTCCGCTCCGAATTCGCCCTGCATTGGGACGACATGGTCGATCGCACCACGTCGCCGTTGCCCACCGGCGGCGATCCCGTCGAATCCGCCGCCATCGGCCTGGTCAATGCCTTCGCCGAACACTTTGCCGCCCGCGGCTGGATCGAAACCCTGACGCTCGAATTGCCCACCGTCCGATCGCCCGATGAATTCGAACACCTCGTCGCGCTCGCCCGTCCGCTCCGCGACCTCGATCCCCGCGTCCGCGTCGGAAGTGACACATCGTGGCACGAAACCCCCGCCAACTTCGCCGCCGCGCTGGACCAGCGCGGCGTCTCCGAAATCATCGACGTCTGGTCTCCGCCCGCCCGATTCTGCGACCCCCACCTGCGCCGCGCCGGTCTTGTCATCGCCATGCGACTCGACCAGCCGCCTTACACCGGCACCCTTGACGTGCGCGCCCCACCGGCCTTCACCCGCGTCATCCCCTGGCAGGCCCTTCGATACGATGTCACGACGCTCTACGCCGGATCGGCCGTTCATTGGCCGCCCGCCGGTAAGCGCGCATCACCCCAGGATTGCGCCGAATTCGATCCCGCCAACCTGCTCTACCCCGGCCGCCCCTTCGGACTGGACCGACCGCTTGCGTCCCGCCGGCTCAAGACGTTGCGCCGCGGCGTGGAGGACGTCGCCCTCGCCGAACCCTTGCTCCGCTCCGATCGCGTATCCGCGGTCAACTCGTTACTAAACGCGCTCAGTTCCTACGCCTTCACCGACGCCTGCCGCCACCACCTCGACGATCCGCGTCCCTGTGCCTGGCCGTTCGACAATACGCTGTGGACGTTAGCGCGCCGTCTACTCCTCGATAATTCGTCAATCGCTGCCCATGCGGGTACTCCCGCAGATGATTCCCCGTCGCTCCAACGCAACCTCCGCTGGCTCGGCCTGCAGACCATGACCGACTTCATCGAGTTGACCGCCGAATCCGTGCAACTGCGGCCCACTCGCGACCCCGGCATCCACCGCGTCGAATGCACGGTGCGTATCGAAAACCGATCGGCCATACCCGTCTCCGGAACCGTTGCCTTCACCGACCTTCCCCTCGGTTGGTCCGCCGTCGAACCGTCCAGCGACGTTTCCCCCATCAGTACGAAGCAGAACCCCGGACGCAAGTCCGGGGCCGAATCGCCCAACGCGTCGTCCATCGTCGGACCCGTCGACCCCGGGCAATTCCGGCGCGTCACCCTTCTCGCCGACGCCCCTTCCCTCGCCCGAAACGCCAACGGCGTCATTCGCCTCGCCGTCGTGTTCGACCGCACAGGCGGCAGCTCCATCCGCGAACACATCCGACTGGCCATCGTCGCCGCCCGCCCCATTCAATCGCCCATCGTGCTCGACGCCGACCTCGCCGACTGGACCACCGGCGGAAACACGGCCGGCGATTTCCTCTCCATCGCTCATCGTTCGCGCCGCGCGACCGACCCGCTCCCGCCACCCGTCGCGTCTGACGACACGCAATGTTACGTCGCCTGCGACGACTCCCGCATCTACTTTGGTTTCCGTTGCTCGACGAACGCCCCGCCGCCGAATGCCGCGGTGCGTCGCAACGACGTTCGATACGCCGACGGCATTCCCGCCGACGGCGACCTCGTCGAAATCCTCATCGACCCCGAACGCATCGGAACGCACACGCCGAACGACGTTTACTACGCGGTCGTCCGCCGCGACGGAACGGCCGTCTTCACCCGCGGCGTCGCACGCGACGGTTCCGACTACCGCACCTGGAACGCCGACATCCGCTACGCCGTCGGCGAACGCGACGGCGCCTGGATCGCCGAAATCGGCATCCCCCGCGACGCATTCCTCCAACCCGACCCCCGCGCCGTCATTTGGGGGCTAAACCTCACCCGTTTCGACGCCCAATCTCAAACCTATACCTCATGGTCCGGCGCTGCGTTTAACGCCCACGACCCGGCGTCATTCGGTCATTTGATGCTGCCCTTGCGTTGATCCAACGGAATCCATAACCTATTATTCAATAGCAGGTTACGACATGTTCAATACCACCAAGCATCTCCCCACGCGGGTTTCTCGTTGCGGTTTCCGGCATCACTTTTTGTCCCCCCGCGTCGAAACCTCTACGATGTTCTACATTGATTTCACCCGACCCGAATCCGACCGACCGCCAACCATGAACCCACACCCATGTCCCAAACAAACCGCCGCCTTCACGCTCATCGAATTACTCGTCGTCGTCGCGATTATCTCCCTGCTGATCTCCATCCTGATGCCCTCGCTCGGCCGGGCTCGTGACCAATCCAAGGGCGTCCATTGCCTCGCGCGCATGAAAGACCTGGCCCTCGCGCTCAGCGCCTACGAAAACGAAAACCACGACCAGTTGCCCCCCTGCGCCTGGCGCCCCGATCCGAAACACCAGCCCGAACTGGTCTACGGCTGGATCGAACTGTCCTATCACTACATCTGGAAACAGCGCGTCTACGACCCGAAGCAAACCATTCAGGCCTCATTCCCCGTGCAGCGCAACCTCGAACCCGAGCGGTGGCAGGACTATTTCCTCTGCAAAGCCGCCGGCTTTCGCGGCGCGAGCAGCGGCCACTACCGCGTTTACCTGCCGAGTTGGCTGATGGGCACCTACCCCCGCGACCCCGACGGCAAGTACGACGTTCCGAACACGGTTCCCAACCCCTTACTTTCCGGCTCGCGCTCGTTGATCGCGCCGCACATGCCGCTCCTCGGCGACGCCAATCCGCAATCCGAGCGCATCGACTCCAGCTACATCGACGCCGGCGACGCCAACGCCCCCGGCACCACCGGCATCAACGGCAACCGCTTCGACGACCGCCACTACGGCGGCACCAACTTCCTCTTCCAGGATTTCAGCGCCCACTGGGAACGCAACAACTACCGCGAACGCCTCTCCATCGACGTCGACCTCAACGGCGTCAACGACGTCGACGTCGTCCGGTAGGTCAGCTCATCAGCCTGCCGCCGTCGCGCATAAAAAAGGCCGGCGCGCGTCTCCGCGACACCGGCCGATTCAATTCGACTGCTGGTGCGAGAATCCTCTCTCGCACCCACTGCCGCCGGAATCCCTTCCGGCGATTCGATCGATCTCCTACTCTTTTCCCTTCTTCGCCTCTTCGAACCGCTCCAGTGCCGCCTGCAACTCAGGCTTCGCCGGTCCTTCCGGGCATTTCTCGATCGCCTGCTTCTCGATGACGATGGCCTCATCGATCTTCCCGTTCTCGAATTTCGCCAGCGCCAGCGTGTCCAGATTCATCCATGAATCCCCGCCCGGCGATTTCCTCATCGTCTCCGACGCGGCCAACGCCAGTTCGTTGTACTGCCCCTTGAAATCGTCTTGGGTCAGCAGGCCCCACGCGAAATTGTTCAACGCCTCCGCATCCCCCGCCGCGAGCTGCACAAAATACTGCCCCGTCACGTTTGCCGCCTTCAGGTCCTTCTTGCACTCGTGCAGAATGTGAAACTTGGTCAGATGGTGCATGGGCTCCTGCGGCGCCACCTCGATGGCCAGCTCCACCGCCCGCAACGCCAACTCCCCGCACTTCACCCGCATTACGGGCGACGACAACACTTCCGCGAAGCGGCTCAACTTCTCCGCGTTCCCCTTCATCAATTCGATGGTCTCGCCCGCCAGCTTCATCGCTTTCGACGTATCGCCCGTAACCGCCAACGCCCGGAAATACGCCATGCGCACGTCCACGTCCTTCGGCGCCGCCGCGAGCGTTTTTTCCAACGCCGCGAACGCCAGCGCGTTGCTGCCGGCCTTGTCTTCCTCCATCACGATCTCGTCCGCCACCTGAATCACCTTGCCCGGATCATTCCCCGCGACCTTCAAGACCTGTTCGGCGACCTTCTTCGCCTCCTCCGGTTTTTCCAGATAGCCCGCGTACGCGCGAAACTTCCACAAATGATGCCCAATGCTGTCCGGCTTGACCGCAATTGCCTCGTCCGCGGCCTTGATCAAATCCTCGAATTCGCCGTCGTACGTCGCCCGATCGATCTTGCGATCGATCCGATACAACTTCATCGCCAGTTCCAGGTCGTACTTGCCCGCCGCCAATTCCTCGATCGCCGTCTCCATCCCGTCCATCGGATGACCGATCCACGCGATCTTCCCCGACTGCTCCACCACGAACGCCGTCGGAATCCCCGACTGCTCGGCCGCGTCCATGTACGCCCGGTACGTCTCCCCGCTTTTGTCAAAAGCGACCGCGTAATCCATCTTCCGGTCCATGCGTTCGATGAACCGCTTTACATCGTCCAGCGTGTTCCCCGGGTCGTATTGCGAAACCCCGACGATGCGCACGTTCTTGGCCGCGTACTTCCGCTGGAATTCCGTCAGGTGCGGCACCGTTTCCACACAGGGCCCGCACCACGTCGCCCAGAACTCGACGACCGTGATCTGCTTGCCGTCGGCCTTCACCGGGTCGATCGGGCCGCCCTTAACCCATTCCACTTCCCCCAGCTTCGGCGCCACCGATCCCACTTCCAAAACTTCCGCGCGCGCCATCGCCGCCCCGCCGACCAACGCCAGAACGACCGCCCATTCCCGCTTAATCGCCATTGCCGATTGTCTCCCCGTTAATTGATGGCCCTGGATGCGAACCACGCCCGAATTCACCGCCGTCACTACCGCCTATGATAATCCCGTATGGCTCCCATTCGCAACGCCCCGCTCGCTTGTGGGAAAACGCTGGTGCGGGAATCCTGCTGGTGCGAGAACCCAATCCCGCTGGTGCGAGAATCCCTTCCCGCGTCCCGCTGGTGCGAGAATCCCTTCTCGCACCCGCTCTCCGCGGGAATCCCTTCCCGCGTTCTCCCAGCGCTGCCACCCGGGACGCCCATTCATCGGACGATTCCCGACACACCCGTGAACGCTTCCACCGCTTCCCTCCTCGCCGCCGCCGCAATAAACTGTCCCGCCATGTCCACCGAACCCCATGCTCGAACGATCGTGGACCGTTGGCGCGGCACCGCCGCCTTCTTCCGCGCCTTCCTCGCGGCGCCCGACGTCGTGGGCGCCGCCCTGCCCAGTTCGCGTTCGCTGGCCCTCGCGCTGCTCGCGCCCATGCGCGCCCGGACCGCGCCCGTCGCGATACTTGAGATCGGCGCCGGCACCGGCGCCGTCACGCGCCATCTGGTGCAGGAACTGGGCCCGCACGACCGGTTGTCCATCTGCGAAATCCGACCCGACCTGATGGCCCACATCGAACGAAACATTCTCGGCTCCCCCTCCGCAATTCGCGCCCGCGCTGACCGAAGAATCACCCTGTTCAATTGCCCCGCACAGGAGTTGCCCACCGACCAACCGTACGATTACATCGTGTCCGGCCTGCCGTTCACGGCCTTCTCGCCCGTCGTGGTTCGCGAAATCCTTGATCATGTGGCCGGACTGTTGCGTCCCGGCGGCGTCTTCAGCTACTTCGAATACATCGCGCTCCGCCGCCTGCGCGCCTGGACGTCCATCGGTCAATCCCGCAAACGCGTGAACGAATTGTCGGCCATTCTCGACGCCGCCATCGACCGTCATCAGTTCCACCGCGCCACCGTGCTCGCCAACTTCCCGCCCGCGTTCGCGCGACACTTACGTTTCCGGTGAGCGCCCCAAATACCTTGACGCCTGCGGAGCGATCTCCCCGAGCCGCGACCGTCAACGAGCCGATCGTCGGCGCCGCGACACGGGCTTGCGTCGGTATTCCCGCGTTGACACGTTGGCGGGGCATCTCTAGCATCGCTTCGCCGCGCCCGGGTGGCGGAACTGGCAGACGCGCATGGTTGAGGGCCATGTCTACGTAAGTAGGTGGAGGTTCGAGTCCTCTCCCGGGCATCCCCCGCGAACGACATGTTCTGATTATTGAATCCCGGTGGGGCGCGGCGTGCGCCCGTCAGGCGTTCGCGTGCGCCGCCGCGGACATGGAACGGACGGCCTCCGTGATCGCCGTGGGAATGTCCCCCAACGCCGCCACGCGGTCGATGCATCCCGTCGCCGCCGCCGCTTTGGGCATGCCGTACACCACGCTGCTGGCCTCGTCCTGGGCGATGGTATAGCCCCCGGCCTTCTTCAGAATCTGAACGCCCACCGACCCGTCGTGTCCCATACCCGTCATCACCACGCCTACCACGCGGTCCCTCGCGGCCGTCGCCACCGATTCGAACAAAACGTCCACCGACGGCCGAAATCCAGACACCTTGGGACCGGCGTCGATCTGCGCCACCAGCCGCGACGAAAGCCGCGCGACGCGCAGATGGCGATCACCCGGGGCGATCAACGCCATCCCCGGGCGCAGCTCGACATTCGATGTCGCCTCCATCACCTCAATCTGCGTGACCGCGCCCAGGCGCTTCGCGAAGGGCCCCGTGAAATCGGCGGGCATGTGCTGCGTGATCACGATCGGCGGGAACTTCTTCGGAAACGCCGGCATCATCTCGTGCAGCGTCGCCGGACCCCCCGCGCTGATCCCGATGGCCACCACCACGTCCATGGACAGCTCGCCGGCCGCGACGGGTCGCTTGATCGGTACGGGCGGCTTGCCCAGCCGTTTGCGGTTGGACGCCGCCGCCGTGCGCACCGCATGGACCACTTTTCCCCGGAACGATTCCAGCGTCGCGGACTTCTCTCCCAACGGCTTGGCCACGTAGTCGACCGCACCCAGTTGCAGTGCTTGCAGGGTCGCCTCGGCGCCCTCCTGGGTCTTGGTCGAGACCATCACGATCGGCAACGGGGACGCCTTCATCACCCGTTCGAGAACTTCGAGACCCGTCAGTCCCGGCATCTCAACGTCCAGCGTGATGACGTCGGGTTTGAGCGATGCGATCTTCGCCAGCCCGTCGAGCCCGTTCTGAGCCGTGCCGATCACCTCAACGCCGGGTTCCTTTTCCAGAGCCGCCTTCAACATGCTGCGCATGAACACCGAATCATCGATGATGAGCACACGAATGGATGAGGCGCCCATGAACTGGCTCCACGCGCTTCGAGGCCGGGATCGTCGGCGCGTACGATGCTTGAGGTGTCTCCCCGATCACCCCGCTTCTTGATTATCGGCAGCGCCGGTGTCCGTTCTGAATCCGCACGATTCCGACGTGTCCTCCGCGTCATCCCCGGTGGCGGCCGGTCAGCAGCAATCGTTGGCACCCCACGGTGTAGGGCTCGCGGCTTGGGGACGAATAGCCCTGAATACCCTCAAATCCGGCGGCCGAGAGCACCCTGCATGCCTCCCGGTAGGTATACACCTGCTGCGAACCGTGCCGTTTGTCCGTCTTGCCGTCGCGATGGAAGATGTAGTCCGTCTCCAGGCGCCCCGTCGCGGGGTCGTATCGATTCTGAATCAGAAAGTGGATGCCGCCGATCTCGTACCACTCGCGCTCCCGCAAATGCGGCAATACGCTCTCCGCGGCCAATCCCGTATCAATGACGAACCGCGCGCCCGGCTTCAACGTCCGCCCCACGGCCTCCACAAACGCCGCATTCCCCGCCCGATCGAGGTATCCGAAGCTGTTGCCAAAACAATAAGCGCCGTCGAACTCGTTCGCCCACGGCAGGTCGCGCATGTCGCGCTGTTCCCAACGCACCGCCGCCGCCCGCCCCGCCGTGCGATTTCGAGCCGCGTTCAGAAAATCGGTGGACAGGTCCACGCCCGTCACCCGATGACCGCGCGATGCCAGGAGGCACGCATGACGCCCGTGTCCGCAGGGCACGTCCAGCACCTCGCCGCCCGGCGGCAGCTGCAGCACGGCCTCGATGAAGTCAGCCTCGATCCCATCGTTGGCTTCGTTGCAACACGCCATCCACAGATCAACGGCCACCCCGTGAAAAAAATGTTCCCACCACGGCGGAACAATCGCGTCGGTCACATCGGCCATGTATCGCTCCCTTGATGTTCGCGCCCCCATTCTCCGGAGTCGGAGCGTCCGCCGCCGCGATCAGAACCCGCCACCCCGGCGACGGGGCGATTGAAGCACGCGACCATCGAAGATCGTCTGGCGACGCGGTCCTGTTTCAAGCCTCGTGGCTCGTCACGCTTCCGTTTTCGAGTAGCCCCGAAGGGGCGACAGTCAGTAGCCGGGGGCGCTAGCCCCCGGATCCGTCGCCCCTGATGAAAAAGCCCCGTAGGGGCGGCAGTCCGGCGCCGCGTTCCAATGAACCGAAAACGAACGCCCGGCAAATCGCCAGCCGGATTGATTCATGGATGCCCGCCCGGATTCCCGATTCCTCCGATCAATCGTTCGACTTGGCTGGGATCATCGCACAGAGCAGCGTCGTCGGACAGGCCACGTGGGCCCAATCCTTTGAAGCCATCACGATCGAATCGGTCAGTGACCCGGCGTTGAACGCGATGCGCTCGTTGGCCAATACGGAAGGGTCTACGAAGAGATCAAATGGCAAAACCGGCCGGCCGAACGGCGGAACCGAACCCGGCGTCAGCCCGGTAAGTTTGCGCAGTTCGTCGGGCGTCGCGAATCGCGTTTTCCGGACGCCGAAATCAGCCCGGACCGTCGACGAATCAAACTGCAATGCGGCGCTGAGCACGAACAGACGGAAATCGTCGCCGACCTTGACCAGCAAGGCCTTGCCCCCGACGTGCAGCGGTTCGCCGCGGGCCCGGGCCGATTCTTCGGACGTGCGCGTCGGTGCGTGGTGCACCTCGCGGAACGGAACGCCGGCGTCGGTCAGCAGTCGGCGGATGGAATCGAAGACGGTCGTGGGCATGGGCGACCCGGAGAACTCCGCACTTCGTCGCGTACGCGGATGCGACGGCGTGCTCCGTCAAGCAGTCGCGTGTAGAGCCTAACCCAAATGGAGGCTGCGGGAACTACCCACCACCGACGACACGGGCAGGATGCCCGTGCCACAGCGCCCTTCGGGATCGGCGTTAGGGGGCACGCGCGCCAATAGAGCAAACGAATTCGACGATCCCCGCGATCCAGGACGGGCACATGGCCAAGCCCTCACGGGAGCGTTTGTTGGAGTCCGGCGCCCGTCGGGCGCGAGGGCTTGGCCATGTCACCCCGGCCTTGCTTGTTCACGTTGTTTTCGCGCGGCACCTTACGGTTTCTCAGTGCCGCCGGGCGCGGGGGCCGCGCCGCCTTCATTCGAGGCCGTGGGCGCGGGCGGTTCCTGACTAAGGTCCTGAATCTCCACACCTTCGGGCGCATGGAAGACGAATCGTTCGGCGGGGATTTCGACGTCAAACTGGAAATTGGAGTACATCCGGCGATCGAATTCGACGCCGTCCGCGCCGTACACGACATAACCGAGCAACATGCCGCGATCCTTGAGGTAGTAATTGACGGAACGCATGGGCGGGGATTCGATTTCCGACTTCAAGACGGCCTCGATGACGTAGACGTCGTGTCCATTGATCGTTTCATCGGGCAGGAGGCGGAGGTCGTGGGTTTCTCGCAGGAGGTCGAATCCGAGGACTTCGGTTTCGGCGCGATTTTTGGACGCCCGGGAGGGGCGTTGGCTGTGCTCCCTCGAGGTGTACAAGTAATCGCCGTCGCAGACGACGACTGCCGTCTGACGCGCGTGCGTGGCGGTTTCGCCCTCCATCCCGGTCGTCAATACGATGGTTACGTCTTCTTCGATGCGGTACAGGACCTTGTCACCGCGGCGTTCATAATCATAACGACCGGTTCCCAAGGTCACCCGTCGCTGCCCCCCGATGACCACTTCCGATTTGCGTTCCACGTCGGCGCGGCATGTCTTGACCGCCTTCGTTTTGGAGATGATCTCCCGCTCGACCTCATCCAGGGTCTTGCCGTCGGCGCGAACGAGAGCGGGCGCCGCCGCGGTCTCGGTCGTGGATGGGGTGGCCGACGGCTCGGACTTGCGCTCCGGAGACTGCGACGGTTTCGCTGAAATCGCCGCCAAACGGGTCTCGCCGGTCCCAGACCCGCCCGTCGCCGATGCCCGTACCGATTCCGTCGAATCGTCTTTTCGGCACCCACCCGCGGCGGCCGCGAACAGACACGCCGCCAGAGCCGGCCGCCATCGACTTCGTTCCATTCGGATCGTCACGATTTCACCTGTTTCTTGCTGCCTGGGGCGTTCCCGTGGCCGCACTTGCGTTGTTTCGGTTGTTGAATCGAGCTACGTTTGCCTGGCGCGGAATAACTTCCCCACCGGTTCTTCTTATCTGGTTTCGAGCGTTCCATGACCGGGGACCGCGCCGCATTATCGGCGCTTCTTCTCTTTTTTCGGCCCGTGGACCTTGCCATAGCCTTCGTCGCCCTTGCGGCGATCGCGATCGGCCCGCTTGGCATCCTTGACCGCCTCCGCGTCCGGCACGTCGTCAGCGTCGGCCGGATGGTAAAACAACAAAACCTCGTCCCAGTCCTTGACCTTGTCCTTGTCCGTGTCGCTGCGTTCCCGGCTCTTCAAACGGGGCAGGATCGGATGGTTGGCACGGTCATTTCCGCCGCCGCCCGATTTCGGCCCCAATCCGCTGAGCGCCTTTCCGAAGGCGTTGTGCGGCGCGCGTTCCCCGTCTCCGCCGCCGGACGATGCCGATTCGTGGCACAACTGGCAACTGACCACCCGGTCGATGCGCTCGTGGCTCGGATTGCGTGAATCGGTCTGCGACGGATTGGTCCCGGCCAATATTTCCACCCAGTTCAGAATCCCGTCGCCGTCCACGTCGACGCGGCCGGCCGCTTTCTGCCGAACATCGTCCGGCGCCGCCGTCGGGACGGACGTTTCCGCTTCCTGAACCCGATCCGCCATCGGCGTCCCGGCGCCCAAGTCGCCGATCAACTTCCCGTACGCGGTCAACGTCTGATCGTCACGGCTGACGTGACAGTCGGAGCAGCGGATACGTGACGCTATCAGTTGAGATTTGACCTGCTCGAAATGGATGGGTTTGCCCGTCGCGACATCGGCCAGCAACAAGGACGCAACCGCCGTTGCGAACAGCGGAGCCTGCCGACTCAGTGCCGATTCCAGCATCAAAACGGGAACGATCATGTTGCCGGGATTCTAGTGGTTTGCCTTGCCAGTTCAAAACCGGGAGTGGACACCGCCGCGCCGTGTTACACGCCGGTTACGCCGACGATCCGACATTTCGGATGGCAATGCGGATTTAAGTCCAACCCCGGCATCGGACGATAGGAGTTGTGGAT
The DNA here is from genome assembly GCA_013140575.1 of Phycisphaerales bacterium. Classification (GTDB taxonomy): domain Bacteria; phylum Planctomycetota; class Phycisphaerae; order UBA1845; family UBA1845; genus JABFSN01. The sequence goes on from JABFSN010000017.1 coordinate 13,881, forward strand.
TATCGGACACTGCGGCATTCGCAAACCGCGCGGTTATTTCACCCAGGGGTAGGGGTTGCCGATGAATGCGGCACCGGCCGGACGCTGCGAAGCGGGACCCGGCCGCCGAATCATTGGCGCGTTTGCCGATTCCAGGCGATGGGCCCGCCGGCGACGGGAAAAACCACATGAAACAACTGCGAACGACCGGTTGGACGGTGTTGGGCCTGACGGCTGCCCTTCTGGCGGGCTGCGAACCCAAAACGGAATCGACGGTGTTGGTAGTCCAACAACCCGCGCGGCCCACGCTCGCGTCCGACCGCGATTCGCAAATCACGCTGTTCGGCGGTCTGCCCAATCGAGACGAACCCGCGTACGCCGGGCGCTCCCGTGGTGCCATGCTGCAGCACTCATTCACCCAGGGCGGCGCTGATTTCGATTGTCACTTGAACAGCGATGGGTCTCGGTTCGCGTTCGCATCCACCCGTCACAGTCAGCACCCGGACCTGTACGTCAAGTCGGTCGACGGCACGGCCGTCATGCAGGTTACGTCGGACCCCAGTTCCGACATCCAACCGGCGTTCAGCCCCGACGATCAGCGGATCGCATTCGCCAGCAACCGCACCGGAAACTGGGACATTTGGATCATCGACATCGACGGCCAGCAGCCCATTCAGGTGACCAACACGCCGATGGACGAGGTCCACCCGAGCTGGTCGCCCGATGGATCGCAACTGGTGTATTGCGCCCTGCCGGCCACGTCGGGGCAGTGGGAATTGTGGATCGCCCCGGCGGCCGAACATGCCCCGGCCACGTTCGTCGGTCACGGCGTGTTTCCGGAATGGTCGCCGGTGGACGATCGCATCGTGTATCAGCGCTCGCGGCAGCGCGGCGGCCGGTGGTACAGCATCTGGACCATGACCATGACCGGCGGCGAGCCGAAGTATCCGACGGAAGTCGCCTACAGCGCCGACTTCGCGCTCATCCTGCCCGCGTGGAGCCGTGATGGTTCGCAGATCGCGTACACCACGGTGGCGTCGATCCCGGATATTGATCCGGAATTCGGGCAGGCCTACCAGACGTCGGACATCTGGATGATCAACGTCGACGGCGGCACACCTGTTCGGCTGACCGATGCCCACACCGTTAATTTCGGTCCCGCGTGGTCGCCCAACGGTCGTGTCTACTTCGCCAGCGGCCGGTCCGGAAACGAGACGATCTGGAGCATCATGCCCACGATTTCGGGCGATGCAACTACGCCGATGGAGGGGACCGATCACGCGCCACACGTAACCACGACGGCCGACCGGGCCCACGACGGGTCATAAATTTGCCAGGCGGGTCCGCGATGATTAAGCCCGCCGGATGATTGGACGATGAATGCGTTGGCGTCCGAAGATCGAGGTCCGGCACGGATGCCGAGTCGGACGCCAGTACTGAAAAGAGGGATCACGGATGATCCGCAACGGATCGGGCGGAGGTAGTGTCCGGGGTTTGTGCCTGCTCGGCGCCGCCCTGGCGATGTGGGTCTGCGGTGCGTGTCGGGAGCATCCCGTCGAGCCCCTGCGGATCGCCAACCCGACGCTGGGGCCGCTGACCGTGGCCGTCGCGCCGGCGATGAACGTGAGCGGCTCGGCCGACCTGGACGTGGATCGCGTCGGCGACTTGATGGCCGGCGAGTTGAGTTTCGCGGCCGGCATCGACGTGATACCGGTCAGCCGCGTGCTGGCCGTGCTGACCGATCAGGGGCGGCGGCACATCGAGTCGCCCACGCACGCGTTGGAGGTGGCGAGTATCCTGGGCGCCGACGCGCTTCTGGTGTTCGCGGTCACGGAATACGACCCGTACGATCCGCCGGTGGTGGGAATCACCGCGCAGCTGTACGGCAACACGCGGCATCCGCGTCTGGCCGCGTTCGACCCGGTTCGCGAATCACGCTTCGGCGTGCCATCGCAACTGGTCGCGGAGGGCGGAAGCGGGGCGTCGCAGCCCATCGCCCAGGCGTCGCGCGTGTACGATGCGTCCGAAGCCTGGGTGGCCGAGGAGATCAAGCGGTTCGCCGCGACGCGATCGGCCGACCGTAGCCCGCTGGAGTGGCGGAAATTCGTCGCCAGCCAGCAGCACTACTTGCGTTTCTGTTGCCACGCCACGATCCGGTCGATGATCGGTTCGGACGACGTGGAAACCGGGGCGCCGAACGGGGGGGCGGGCGATGAGAAGTCGTCCGGGAGGGTGCGATGAGCGCGGTTCGGACCATCGCGTTGGTCAAGGGGTCCGAACGTTTCGTGTTCCGGTACGCGACCGGGAATGAAACGCAGGTCATCGACGCCCTCGCGGCGTTGGCGACTGATCGCGACAGCCGATTTGACTGGTTCGACGCCGCCGTGTTGAGTTATCAGATGGGGCGGCGACTAGAGATGGAACTCGATGAGGCAGCCAGGTAGGGCGATGGCCGAAGGCGGCTTGGTGCAACGTGCCGTGCGATCCGTCCGACCCAGGCGGGCCGCGGGGTGTTGCGTCCGGAGTCGGGGTGGACCGTTGGGAAATCGCCTGGACAATGTGAAGCACGATGATTGATAACCCGCTGATCACCGAGTTCCTGAACTACCTGAACTTCGAGCGGCACTTCTCGCCCCACACGGCCAAGTGCTACGGCGCCGACCTGACCCAGTTCTGCGCCTACATCGCGTCGGAGAGCCGCGCTTCCGCCTCCGCCTCCGCGGGCCTGGGCGGATCGTCGTTCGGCGCGCCGGGCGCCGGCGGCGGCACGGCCGTCATGGTCGACACCGACCTGAAGCGCAAGCTGCTGTCGCTGACCGCCGACGACATCAAGGCATTCCTGGTGTTTCTGGGCGGGCAGAATTATTCCAAGTCGACCACCGCGCGCAAACTGGCCACGCTGCGCAGTTTCTACAAGTTCTGCGTGCGGCGCAATTACATGCAGACGAATCCGCTGTCGTCCATCCGGATGCCCAAGCAGGACAAGCGTCTGCCCAAGTTTCTGACCGTGGACGAGGTCAACCGTCTGCTGCGCACTCCCGAAGACAACACGCTGCTCGGTGCGCGGGACCGGGCCATGCTGGAAGTGCTGTATTCCACCGGCATTCGCGTCAGCGAGCTGGTCGACCTCAACGCGGGCGACGTGGACACGCAGGCCCAGGTCATTCGCATCCGCGGCAAGGGCAAGAAGCAGCGGGCCACCCCCATCGGGCCGACCGCGCTCAGCGCCATCGCCCGCTACCTCGACCTGCGCCGGGCCGACGTCCGATCAGCCTCGTTCGATCAGCAGGCGTTGTTCGTGAACAAGCACGGTCAGCGGTTGAGCACGCGGAGCGTGCGCCGCAAGCTGGACAAGTACCTGGCCACCGCCGGTCTGGACCCGACGATCTCCCCGCACACGCTGCGGCACAGCTTCGCCACGCACATGCTCGACAAGGGCGCCGACCTGCGCAGCGTTCAGGAATTGCTGGGGCACCAGTCGATCTCGACCACCCAGATATACACCCACCTGACGGCCAAGCGCCTGAAGCAAAGCTACGACGACGCTCATCCACGTAGTTAATCCGAATTCCGACAGCTTCCACACTCGGAATAGACGGCCGCACGATCGCCACGTGCGGCCGTCGGCATTGGTTCGGTTCGTCGGGTATCCGGTCCGATGGTCAGGGTCGCCCGGGGCGCTGGTGCGAGAATCCTGCTCGCTCGTGCGAGAATCCCTTCTCGCACCCACACTTCGCGGGAATCTCTTACCGCGATTTTGAGAGTTCAACAGAACGGTGAGGGAGGGCACCGTAACACTACAGCGCCGGATAGGCCACGTGCGAATCATAACATATTGTCAACGCTAATATTACGTAACAGCATGTCGCGCTGGTGCTCGCATCGACAGCCGTCCAGAGAACGTCGTCAAGAACCGGTCGTATTTCCCGCAGGACGGCCGATTGGCGAGAATCGGCGTGCCGAGGCCGACCTGATCAAATGGCGCTGTAGTGGTAATCGCGGCTACCAATGTAGGGCAATCTTTTATTCGTTCGCCTGAGAATGATCGGTGCCATTTCTGGCCGCTGTCCGATAAAAGAGCATAAGGCTCAAGTGTGTTGAACTCGCAAACTGTCCGTCAGTTTGGTAGCGCGGCAATACCCAACGCTTATTGGAGTGGGCACCGATGCCGAGTAGACCAGTTCTAATCTCAATGCTGCTATGGGCAGCAACGACATTGCACAGTGCGCGGGTATTTGCCGATTCGATGATGCTTGCCTCGTTCGACACGTTTGAGGGCGGCAGCGCCGCTCCTGAGTCACGTTTTCAGGTACAGGTGGTGCTTCGGCACGATTTTTTTGTTCCTCCCAGAGACGCGCTGAAACTGGGCGAAGGTGTTTGGTGGCAGGATGGGGACGCCGGATCTGTTGACTTCGCGTCTAGCAACGCCCCGAACTTTGATTCGTTCGCCGCTCGTCTGATCGATGGGGTTGATGGATTTCTGTATCCAACGATTCTGGCATCGCACGGTGGCGCAGGCGGCGGGGCGCCCGAATCGTATTTCTTGAACGCATTCCCAGACCTCATCGGGTCAGGAATCGACTTCATTCGCCTGATCGTTAATGACGTTTCCATTGAGCCGTGGGAGAGCTTCCCTGGAAACGGCATCGACGGCATTCAGTGGTTCGTCGACTCAACCTACGAAATCTGGGGCCGCCCTGTTCCCGAGCCAGGCACGCTTGCCCTCGTCGTCTTCGGACTCACGGGCTATTCTTTTCGTCGAAAGTGGCAACACAATTGTCCACGCCGCGGCGTCCCGAGCGCCTCGTCATGTTGAGATCGCCCTTGATCTCGTTTGTCGCCGTCATCCTCGCGGCGTCGGCCTGTACACGGGCATTTGCCGATTCAATCCTGCTCGCATCCTTCGATACCTTTGAAGGCGGCTCGGGGGCTCCTGAGACACGTTTCGAAGTGCAGGTCGTATTGCGGCACGATTTCTTCGATCCCCCTCATGACCCCGTGGCGTTGGGCCACGGGATATGGTGGGCGGACGGCGACACCGGCGTGGTCGACTTCACTTCCGCCGGCCACACCGACTTCGACCGCTTCGCGGCCCGCCTGACGGGATTGACGACTACCTTATTAGCCTCGTCCTGGCGTCGGGTGGCGGCGCAGGACACGGAGAGCTGGAATCGTTCCGCCTGAATTCGACACCGGACCTCGTGGGGTCGCAAATCGACTTCATTCGCCTGATCGTGCACGATGTTGCCATCGAGCCGTACACGAGCCCCGACGGAAGCCACTTGGAGGGAATCCGTTGGAACGTGGAATCGACCTACGAAATCTGGGGCCGGCCCATTCCCGAGCCCGGCTCGCTTCCCCTCGTCGTACTGGGATGTGCGAGTTATTCCCTTCGTCGCAAAATGCAACACCGTTGCTGACGCCGCGTCGTCCCCGGCGGCCCGCGTGATTATCGGGACAGCCAAATCGACCGCCATCGCCGTTGGATTTCGCCGGTCCACCTGATACGATTGGTGCATCGGGGGTGCCCGGTGGGGTGCGATTGCGCGCCGCGCGGGCGGGAGGAGGAAGGAAGATGCAGCGGGCGGTTCGTCTGTTCGCCATTGGGGCGGCTATTTTTTCCGGTCGATCGTATCAAGCGACAACTCTGCAACTGAATCCCGATCTGGACATTCAGGGTCAGGGCGTCACCTACGATCTCGACGGCGTCGGGCTGTACAATCTGGGCGCCGGCACGGAATCGCTGACCGTGACCGTCAACGGTCCGCTGCTCGAGGCCGTCCTGTATTGGGCGGGCCGCGAGCATCCCTGCGTGGAAATCGGCGCCGATTGCGTGATCAATTCGCCGCACCAGGATCAGGAAATCGTTTTCGACGGCAACCCGCTGACCGGGGTTTTGACCGGGCACGAGATCAACGATCGCCCATCCGGTCGAAACAACAACATCGGTTACAAGGCCGACGTTACCGACATTGTTCAGGCCTACGGCGTCGGCACGCACACGTTCAACATTCAGGACGGCGACCTGGCCAACAACTTCACCAATCAGTTCAGCGGGGCGGCGCTGTTCGTCGTCTACGAGGATCCGTCCGATCCCACCTACTACCGGCTGATGGGATTCGAAGGGTTGGATTTCGCGTTCGTCAATGGAATGCCCGCGGCCGCCGTCGTCACGTCGCCGGTACTGTTCAATCACGGGGCGGCGTCGAGCGCCCGATCGGCCACCGTGAATGTGTTGGTTGGCGACTGTGAACCGGATCGGCCGGACGTGGTGCGGATCAGCAATCACCCCGATGAGCTGGGCACGCTGGATCGGTCGGACGGTCCGGAATGGGACACTGACGGCTACGGCATCACCATTCCCGGCGGCGTCGCGACCACGTCCGTGCAGATCATCTCCCCGCCCACCGTCGGCGTGGAAGGCGATTCGCTGTTGTGGCAATTCGCGGTGATGCGCGTCACCGTGCCGGTGTGCGACCACGACTGCACGGCAAACAATACGGCGTGCGAATCGTACTCCTGCGATCCCGACGGAGCCCCCGGCAATTGCGATGTCGTGACGCAGACGGTCAATTGTTCGTTGAACAACACGGCCTGCGTCACGTTTGCATGCGATCCCGCGGGGCTGACCGGCAATTGCGACGTCGTCACGCCCACGGTCGATTGTTCGGTGAACAACACCGCCTGTCAGACCTTCGCCTGCGATCCGTCCGGCACGACCGGGAATTGCAGCGTCGTCACGCCGACGGTGGATTGTTCGACGATTAACACGGCCTGCACGACGTTCGCGTGCGACCCGCTGGGCGCTCCCGCGAACTGTGCCGTCGAGACGCCGACCGTGAACTGCGCGGTCAACAACACCGCGTGCGAATCGTTCAGTTGCGATCCCGATGGCGCCACCGGCAACTGCGACGTGGTGATGCCGACCGTCAACTGTTCGACCCTGAATACGGCGTGCGATACGTTTGCTTGTAACCCGTCCGGCGCGGCCGGCAATTGCAGCGTCGTGACGCCGACGGTGACTTGCTCGACCAACAATACGGCGTGCGAGACATTCGCCTGCAACCCGACCGGCGCGCCCGCGAATTGCAGCATCGTCACGCCGACGGTGAACTGCACGGCAAACAACACCGCGTGTCAGACGTTCACGTGCAACCCGACCGGCGCCCCGGGCAATTGCAGCGTCGTGACCAACACCGTCAATTGCTCGGCGTTGAACACCGTCTGCAAAACTTTTTCGTGCAACCCAATCGGGTTGCCCGGAAACTGCGGCACGATCACGCCCAACACCGGCGTCGACTGCAACGACGGCGACGCCTGTTCCGACGACGATGTCTGCCGACCGAATGGTCAGTGCCTGGGATCGCTGATCTCCGGTTGCGGCGAAATCCCCGCGGTGCCGACCGTCACCCATTGGGGACTGGTTCTGATGGGGTTGCTGGGAATTATCGGCGGGACCGTTTTGTTTGGACGGCGCACGTCAACCGTCCGCTCCACGTGAACCGCCCACAACGTCCGATATGGCTGGCGGGCCGAGCGGTTTGTTCCGCCAATGACGGCGCCGCGGCGATCGATCGTCATGGAATCTCGATCCGGCGAAAACACCTGTCAGGTGTCGGATCGCACCGTCCGCCAAAACGCCCACGGAGCGCCCGTTGAATCCGGATGGCGGGTTCCCCGGTCAGAATCCGTCACAGTGACGGCGTTCCACGGCGGCGCAGCTTCTCCGTAGTAATGGGTTCCCGTGTCGGCTGTTCATGCGTCCCATCACGTAGATACCCCTATTGGGTCGCCTCGATTCGCCTGACATATCGGGCGTTTGCGGGGTTGGAACCAGCGTTCGTGGCTGCTACAATCAGAAGAATGGCCGGAGACCCGCCGGGAGGGAAGACGGGTGGTCGGTCTGTTGGGTGCGAGCTCGTGCCGAGGATGGGAAACGAAGCCGGCGCTCCGACCGCGCCACACGGTGGCTATCAGGAGTCGATGACCCCGCGCCCGTTTCGGGGTCTCGGATAATCGATCGTGTTTGAAACACCGATTCACCGCGGCGCCTCGTCCGGCGTGCGACTCCTCGATCCTGGTTGCCCCATGGCCGTCGTCCCCGCCTGACGAACGTCGGCGGGGCGGTGTCGGTCAATCGTGGCGCAGGCGTCGGGTCGTCGGTCGGTCGTGTTCCGTTTCGCTGCTGAACGTGGGGGAGGCTGCATGACAACCGGTCGAACGCTGGGCACCGTGACCCGCTGGCGCGCACTGCTTTCCATTTCGTGCGCGGCGCTCGTGGCCGGTTGCCCGCTTTTTGCTCCTCCCACCCCACCGGGCGACGATGGCGATCGCCCAGCACCGGCGTCACCTGAAGACCCGGGCGCCGATTCGGGCGGGGACGACACCGGGGCCGACCCGGGATCATCGGTCGATCCGGCTTCGTCGTTCGACGATATGATCTCCTTCGTTCAATTCGCCGACGGCGGTGCGGTTGATCTCGATCTGCTTTCCGTGGGCGACAGCGTTGTTTTTACGATTCCCACGGCGGCCAATACCCCTCCCGATGACGAACCCTGTGACTGCGCCTGGGTCGTGTCACCGTCGTCGGCCGGTTTGTTTGAATCGCCGGACGCATGCACGACGGGCTACGTAGTGGCCGCTCCGGGACCGGCGATGATCCGCGTGTTCCGTTCCTGCGGCGATGCCGAAGAAGTACTCTCGCAGGAAATCGCCGCCGCAATGGCCGAACCGTCGCCCACCCTCGCCGCCGACGCCGGCGCCGACCGCGAAGTGCTGGAGCAATCCGTCGTCCGGCTTGACGCCGGGGCCAGTGCCGGCGGATCGTCGCTCGAATTCCGTTGGTCACAAGTCACTGGACCGCCGGTAGTGTTGAACGACACGGGCAAACCGGTCGCGTCGTTTACCGCCCCACCGGTGCCATGTCCGCAATCCAGCGTCGTCACGCTGGCATTTTTGGTGACGGTGTCGGACGGCGATCAAGACAGCGCCGCCGAGGTGACGGTGACGGTGCGGAACGCGGACCCGTGCGACGCGCCGCCGATCATTCCGCCGTCCTCGCCGCCCCCGCCCGCCGGACCGGGCCCCGGTCCGGCCTGCACCGTGCCGACGCAGTCCGGCGATTGTAACGATCAGGACCCGTGTACCGACGATGTTTGCAACGCGGGAGTCTGTCAAAACCCGAACAACACAGCCCCTTGCGACGACAAGAACCAATGCACCACGGGCGACCTGTGTACCGCTGGCGCGTGCATCGGCGAGCCGGTGGATTGCTCGCCGATGGACAACGACTGCCATACCGGCGAGTGCGACGGCAAGACCGGGCTGTGCGTGCGCGAAACCTCGAACGAGGGCGAACCCTGCGACGACGGGCTGACCTGCACCTACGATTCCGTTTGCTCCAAGGGCGTATGCGTGGGCACGCCGATCGACTGCTCGCATCTGGATGACCAATGCCACGCGGGTGTTTGCAATCCGACCACGGAATTATGCGAGTCGCACGCCGCCCACGAAGGCGACGGCTGCACGCCCGATGACCGCTGCACGGCCGGTGCGGCGTGCGCGAACGGGGCGTGCGTCGGCGAGCCGCTCGACTGCTCGGCATTGAATTCAGACTGCGCGGTGGGCATGTGCGATCCTGCGAACGGGCTGTGCGTGGTTGTGCCCATCCGTTCGGGCGAGCCCTGCAACGACGCCAACGCCTGCACCATCGGCGAATCGTGCGGCGTCAGCGGCCAATGCACCGGCGGCGTGTCCCTGATTCCGCAACTGCACTGCGACGATGCCAACCCCTGCACCCAGGAATCGTGCAACCCGGCCGTCGGCTGCGTGAACACACCGGTCGTCGGCCGCCCCTGCCAGGATGGGAATTTCTGCACCTCGGGCGATTCGTGCAACGCGGGCGGTCAATGCGTGCCCGGCGCGCCGCTCGATCCCAACGTCGCCTGCAACGATTCCAACGCCTGCACCCGCGATGAATGCCAATCGCACATCGGATGTGTCAACGTGTACGACGTGGTGGGCGCCTGCGACGATCAGAACCCGTGCACCATCGAGGAATGTTCGGCGCAGTCGGGCTGCACCCACACGGACATCACCACGATTTCGTGCGGGGGCATCGCCGATTGCCCGGTCGATGCCACCGGCTGCTCCAACAGTCGCTGCCGTTGCGACGTGAAGCCCGATTTATGCCTCGTGCCGCGGCAGACCGCGGCTCCGGTCGGCGACCAGGGCTGCTTGAATGGAACCCAGCCGGTGCTTCTCGACGTGGTGATGAGTTATTCCACCGATCCCATCTGCACGGCGCAGTTCTTCCTGACCTACGATCCGCAAACGCTTTCGTTCGTCCAGATCGTCCCCGGCGGCGACGTCTTCGCGCTGGAGGTGTTCGAAGGCGTGAACCAGGCATTCGGCACCATCGACTACGCCGTCGGCGCGTCGCCGACCCGGATCTGTCACGGCACGCGCGGTCCCGCGGTGATCGCCACCATCATGTTCGAGCCGGTCGACCCCTGCGGCACGGGAAACGGGGTGTGTTTCCGTCCGCACAATCCCCCCACCCGAATGGGCAGCGCGGGGGGACAGGCGGTCTGCCCGAACGGACACGCGGATCCCACCAGCGGAACCTGCGGCACGCTGGTCGAACCGTGCTGCACCGGTCCGTTGACGTTCGACGGCGGTGCCCCGGTAATCACCTGTCCGTTGGGAGATTCCGGCCATTCCGATTGCGGTCTGGACACGCGCCGTCTCACGTTTGCACCCGTGACCGCGTTCGATGATTGCGGCGGCGAACGGGCGGCCGACTGCACCATCAGCAACAGCCGCGCAACGCCGGTCGGCGGGTTGTTGGCCGGCGGCGGCAACTTCCCGCCGGGAACGACGACCATCACCTGCGAGGCATCCAACGCCTGCGGCCAGACCGCGTCGTGCGCATTCGAAGTGGGCAACACCGGTCTGAACGGCGTCCGCGTGGACGTCGAGTTGTCACCGGCGGTGAGCGCCAACCCGTTTCAGCGCGGCGTTGATTTCCTGCTGTCCGAATGCGGCGGTCCGAACGGTGACGGTAGCGCCGCCGGTTGCGACGAAGTGGTGTTCAGTTCGACGCCCGCGCTGCGCGGCCGCGGCCACGCGGAATTCGCCGTGCCGCCCGGTCACTACGATTGCATCGAGGCGGGTGATCGGTTGCACACGTTGCGGTCGAGTTGCGATCTGGTCTGCCGGAGCGTGCCCGGAGAGGGGCAGTTCTGGATGGGCGTGGTTGATGGGGCCGAGGGCCTCGATCCGCAGTGCCACCGCCTGATCAACGGCAATCTGAACAGCGACAACGTCATCGACATCATGGATTACGTCGAATACATGAACCAGGTGATGGTCAATCCCATCCCCGGCCCGAACACCGACTGCGACGACACGGCGTTGCACGGCGACGTTAATGGCGACGGTCTGGTGACGCTGCTCGATTTCTCGTTCGTGTTCCTCAATTTCTTCCAGTCCGACGCCGCCGGCTGCGACGTCGCCTGCACCGCGGCGGTGGCCGCGGGCCGTGCCCCGCGCCGCTCGGTCACCGTCGCCGAACTGCAACAGCTTGGCCTCGGCGCCGCCGGTGCGGCCGCCGATCGCAATCACGACGGCGTCGTGGAATACCCCACGGACATGTCCCTGTACCTCGACAACCGGTAAACCGTGCGGCCTGCCGGAATCTGTGGTGGACACCAAATCGGCAAACCACCGCAACCCGAAGCGGCCCGCCGGGCAATTCACTCGCAGCCCGCGCTGCCCGCCAGCTACGATGTGTTCGGGCCGGCACAACTACCCGTTTATCGGTACTTCGCTCGTGCCCGAAAATGACCGAACATGGTGGTAGGTTGGTGGGAGGATCCTGCGTGAACTGTCCAAACTGCGGCGGTCCGATGGAACTCGTGGAGGCGCGGGCTTATTTCCATTGCCCGTTTTGCGAGTGCATCGCGTTTCCCGACGATTCGGACGCGTCGGCCGACGGAGTGGTTGCGTTGGGGTCGACCGGGCGGTTTGATTGCCCGGTCTGCCGTCAGCGGCTTGCGGAGGGCGCCATCGATGGAAGCCGCGTGCTGACGTGCTCGCGTTGCCGGGGACTGCTGCTGAACAACGACGAGTTTCTGTTGATTATCGGGCAGCGCCGGACGCTCAGCGAAAAACCGCCGCGCAAGGCCAAGCCGATCGATCCCGAAGAACTCAAACGGAACCTCGACTGCCCGGTTTGCGCCGGGTCGATGGAGGTGCACCCGTACTATGGCCCGGGCAACGTGGTGATCGATTCCTGTGGCCGGTGCAAGGTGCTATGGCTGGATCACGGCGAATTCGCCGCGATCGAGACCGCCCCCAGCCCCAACTGGTAGGGGAACGTCGGCACCGGTCCGGTCACGCGGCCCGGCGACGCCGACGCAGGCAGGCCGCCAGTCCCACACCGAGCAACGCCAACGTCGTCGGTTCGGGCAATTGCCCGCGAACGGCGCCCGGTCCGAACGCCGCGTTGTGGATGTTCACGTAATACCCGTCGGGGTTGGTCAGGATGGACGTAATCTGGGGTAGGTTGCCGTGAACCAGTGAATTCGTCAGCGTTCCCGGGCCACCGGTCGTGACCACGCCCAATCCAATGAACACCGGGCCCTGAACGCCGAAGACGCCGTTGTGAATGTGCATCAACGTCGGTGTCGCGATATTGAAATAATCGAAATCCCACGAAATCGCCCCGGTGACATCGTTCAGCGTGATGTCGCCCACGGCCGTGCCGTCGGGATCGCCCGGTCCGGGCGTTTCCTGAGCGCCGTCCATGTGAAGCGTGAATGTGGCCTGCGCGGCCAACGCCGATCCCGCCGCCAGCAATACCGAGAACCCAGCCAACCCTGCCAAACGCACGCGATTCATCCGATACCCCTTCCTGTGACTGCTCGCCTAACGAGTCCCAAGCATAAACGATCGCCGTTCGCGAGGCAACGGCACGCCCGCCGAACCCGTGCGTTTCCCAACTTCCGGCTTGGGCGGCACTTGCGTTACAAATCGCCCGGTTGATTCTACTTGCCGGTGGGTCATTGCCGACGTAGGTTGACATCGGGCTGGGCATGGTCCGCCATGCGACGGGCGATTGGCCCGGGCGGCGTGTTCCGGTCCGGCGGGCGGCGCATTGAAGGAGCGATAACGGTGGGATTGCTGGACAAACTACGCGGCGAACTCGTCGACATCATTGAGTGGATGGACCACACGCGGGATACGTTGGTGTGGCGGTTCCCCCGATACCACAATCAGATCAAGAACGGAGCCCAATTGATCGTCCGGCCGGGGCAGGTGGCCGTGTTTATCCACCGCGGCAAACTGGCCGACGTGTTCGAGCCGGGGCAGTACGTGTTGACCACCGGCAATCTGCCCATCATGAGCACCTTGCAGGGCTGGGCCCACGGGTTTGACAGTCCGTTCAAGTCGGAAGTGTATTTCGTCAGCACGAGGCAGGTGACCGACCTGAAATGGGGCACGCCCAACCCCATCATGCTCCGCGATGCGGATTTCGGTCCCATCCGGCTGCGGGCGTTCGGCACGTATGCGCTGAAGGCGGACAACCCCGGTGCGCTGTTGAAGGAACTGGTCGGCACCGACGACGTGTTCGAGGCCGACGAAGTCAATGAATTGATGCGCTCGATCATCGCCACGGCGTTCGCGGACATGGTGGCCCAATCGAAGATCGCGGCGCTGGACCTGGCCGCCAATTACCAATCGCTGTCCGAACGGCTGCGGCAACTGGTCCGCGACCGGGTGGATGACGAATACGGTCTGGACGTGCCGCAGTTGTTCATCGTGAACATTTCGCTGCCGGAGGCCGTGGAAAAGGCGCTCGACACGCGCACGAGCATGGCGGTCATCGGGGACATGGGGCGTTTCCAGCAATACCAGATGGGCCAGGCCATGACCGCGGCCGCGGAGAATCCGTCGGGCGGCGGGGCGGCGACGGGGATGGGCATGGGCATGGGGATGGCCATGGCCGACCAGATGGTTCGGAACATGGGTCGATCCGCGGGTGGCGCGATGCCGCCGCCGGCACCGGGTGCCGCGTCGTGGCACCTCGCGGTCAATGGTCAAACGCAGGGCCCATTTTCGACCGCCGACATCGCGGCCGGCATCGCCAGCGGACGCATCACGGCCGCGACGATGGTCTGGACAGCGGGCATGACCGAATGGCAACCGGCGGGGCAGGTCGCGCCATTGGCGGGCCAATTCGCCGGGGCAACGCCACCGCCTGCGCCAAGATAGTCCGGGCTGGCGAGTCCGTTCCGAACTCGCGGGGAAATCACGCACGAGAATCACCTGAAACATGCTTACCAAACTGACCGTCCGAAACTTCAAACGATTCGGCGAAGCCGAGATCGAGCTCGGAAATCCGGTTGTCTTCGTCGGGCCAAATAATTCCGGCAAGACGACTGCCCTCCAGGCATTGGCATTGTGGCACATCGGATTGAAACGATGGAACGAGAAAAGAAGGGGTAAGAAGACTCCAGGACAACGTCCCGGAGTCACCATCAACAGGCGCGACTTGATCGCGTTGCCCGTTCCCGACTCTAATCTGTTGTGGCGGGACTTACACGTCCGTGACATCAGGAGGTCGAACGGAAGTCAGGAGACAAGCAACATTCGGGTCGATCTGATCGTGGACGGCGTCACTGCGAAGTCGCCGTGGACTTGTGGTCTCGAATTCGATTATGCCAACGAAGAATCCTTCTATTGTCGGCCGTTGCGTCGCCCGGACGCGGAGGGTGCCCGATTTCCCGTTCCGGACGAAGCGTCGAACATCAACGTCGCGTACTTGCCGCCGATGTCCGGACTTGCCGCCAATGAAACGCGACTTGATCCGGGCGCTGTCAACGTACGGGTGGGAGAGGGCCGGACCGCCGAAGTCTTGCGCAATCTTTGCTACCGGCTGGTCGAGCAACAGGCGGACCGCACGGCGTGGGACATTATTCACGACCGAGTCCAACACCTTTTCGGCGTCGATCTTGACGAGCCACGATACATCGCCGAACGCGGCGAAATTGTAATGACGTATCGCGAACGGTCGGGCGTGCGCTTGGATCTATCGAGCGCCGGGCGGGGGTTGCAACAGGTTCTCCTGCTCCTGTCCTACATCCACGCCAATCCGAACACAGCCCTGCTTCTCGACGAGCCGGACGCTCATCTGGAGATTCTGCGACAACGCCAGATATACAACCTGCTGTCGGATGTGGCCGCTCAACAGCAGTGTCAGGTCATTATAGCCAGTCATTCGGAAATCTTTTTGAACGAAGCGGCCGACCGGGACGTCGTCGTGGCTTTCGTGGGAACTCCCCACCGGATTGACGACCGGGGAAGCCAGCTTCTGAAGTCATTGAAGGAAATCGGCTGCGAACAGTATTACCAGGCTGAGCAGATGGGCTGGGTGTTGTACGTCGAGGGCGCGACCGACCTCGCCATCCTGTCCGCCTTCGCCCGCAATCTGGGGCACGACGCGGCCGGCGTTCTTGAACGTCCGTTTGCTTGTTTTGTTCAGAACAATTCAACGGCCGCGCAATCCCATTTTCACGGATTGCGGGAAGCAAAGAACGATCTTGTGGGATTCGCGATCTTTGATCGCCTGGATCGTGAACTTCCCGCGGACCCGCACCTGCGGATGTATCAATGGAAGCGCAGGGAAATTGGAAACTATCTATGCCGTCCCGACGTGCTCTACGAGTACGCCGCGAAGAGCGTCGTTGAAAGCGTTCCCGGACCGTTGTTTGAGGAGGGAGAGCTGAACAAGCGGCGTGAGGCAATGGTCAAGTGCGTGGCGGACTTCGTACCGCGGGTCGCATTGCGGGATTCGAACGACCAGTGGTGGCACGACACCAAGGCGAGCGACGAATTCCTCGACCGTGTGTTCGCGGACTTTTACAAGGCGCTCGGTCTGCCCAATATGCTGCGTAAGACTGATTATCATGTACTTGCGAGGCTCATGCGACCGGATTGGATTGACAGTGAAGTGAAGCATGTTCTCGATCTCATCGTCGAGACGGCAGGTTCCGCAAAACCGCGCGATGAAGGGTTGTAGGTCAGGCGTCGGCGCGTATCGACCGGTCGCCGGTCGTACGTCGGAGCATGGCGTGGACGCGCAAACAGCCGATAGCAAGACTTCCGCGTCTGGTGAACAACGGGCGCACATCGAAAGCACGGGATCGATTCAGGAAGAGAAGGCTGGTCGCACATTCCCATGCGAAGGTTGCGGGGCGGACCTGGTGTTTAACATCGGCGTGCAGCGGCTCAAGTGCGAGCACTGTGGATTTACCAAGACGATTGAATTGTCGCCCGACGCCGCGGTGGTTGAGCAGGATTTCGAAGCCGTGCTGGCCCGTTTGCGGGAGCGCCGCGGCCGAGAGTCTCAACAAGACCCCGAACGGTCGGTCGGCAAGCAATTGCACTGCCGCGACTGCGGCGCGGTCGTTCGGTTCGAGGGCACGGTAACGGCCACGGAATGCGCCTACTGCGGCGCGCCGGCTCAACTGGAGGACATTCAGTCGTCTGACGATCAGGAGCCGGTCGACGGCGTGCTGGCGTTTCGCGTCGAACGCACCACGGCCCAGGAGCATCTGGTCAACTGGGTCCGGTCGCGATGGTTCGCGCCCGGCGAATTCACCAAGCGGGGCGTGCAGGGCCGGTTCAACGGCGTCTATCTGCCCTACTGGACGTTCGATTCGCTAACGGCCACGTACTACACCGGCCGGCGCGGCGAGCACTATTTCGTCACCGTGGGCAGCGGCAAGAACCGACGGACGGTCATGCGGACGCGATGGTATCCCGCGTCGGGCGCGTTTCAGCGGTTGTTCGACGATCTGCTGGTCGTGGCCTCGACCGGCATCCCGACCAAGCGCGTCGAGGCATTGGAACCGTGGCCGGTTCATCAATGCACGCCCTTCAGCCCGGCGCTGCTGGCGGGGTTTCTGGCCCGTACCTACGACGTCCAGCCGGACGCGGGATTCGCCCAGGCGCGACAGCGCATGGCAGACACGCTTCGCGAAGATGTGCGAGCCCGCATCGGCGGCGACGTGCAGCAGATTGATACCATGCATGTTCGCTACGACGCGGTGACGTACAAACATCTGCTGCTGCCCGTCTGGATGATGGCCTACCGGTTCGGCAAAAAATCCTATCAGGTGGTCGTCAACGCCTGCACGGGCGAGGTGCAGGGCGACCGACCGTGGAGCTGGATCAAGATCGCGGGCTTCGTTCTGGCGCTTAGCGGCGCCGCGGCGGCAATCGGTCTGTTCGCCGCGAACCAGTAGCTACTTCAACGCGATCGAACCGTTGTGCGTTTCGACGCGTAGCGTGCCCGTTGGTTGACCGCGTTTGCCGCGCAAATGACGCCGCGATTTCGACACGTCTTCCAGTGACAGCGATGCGTCCACGGCCCCGTTCTCCGTCCGACAGTCCAGATCGACGGCGGCGGCATCACCGAGACCCAGTTGGATCGACCCGTTGTGTGATTCGATGCGGCCCGTTACCGGGCCCGCCGGATCCAGCGCCAGCCGCATCTCGCCGTTGTGCGTTTCGACGTCGATGACATGGACCGGTCCCTCCACGCGCACCGCGCCGTTGTGAGTCACGGCCCGCACGTTGTCGCTTTTCGCAGTGACAACCACGTCGCCGTTGTGCGACTCGACGCGGCAGTCCCCGGCGATCCCCTCGACGGTGACCGGGCCGTTGTGCGTGGACACGTCGGCGGCCATGGAGCGTGGAACCTGCAACTCGAAACCAACGACGGCCGACCAATGTCGTTCCCGGGCGCCGTTCCACTTCCATCCGAGATTCCGATGGTCACCGTTGAGTTCGTTCACAAGGTCGATTGCGGCCAGACACTCGCCGGCGTCCGCATCGGTCATCCCGCCCGCCTTCTTGGAAACCTTGACGACGATTTCGTCGTCCCTGTCGTACCCGGCGACACGCACCGCCCCATTGTGCGTCTCCACCGCGACCCACCGGGTACCGGCGGCCGGCAGCGAAAACGATTCGGACGACTCCACCCAAACGCGAGGATAGCTACATCCGACCGACGCGGCCGCAAGCCCCGCGCCAAGCCCCACCATGACCACTCGAATTGCAACCACAGCGTCCTCCTTCCGTCGCGTTGACGACCCCTCGATTATGCGGGCGCGCCGGAGCGCGCACAAGTTAGCCCTCCGCACCGAGAATGGGTTCGACGCCCCCGTGCGAGTATTTTCCGGGTGACTCGTATATTTTTGTGCGGCGGTGGGTTACAAGTTCGCACACGGTGAACCGCGCGCCCCGCCGCGGCAAGGTATATGATGATGACGTGGTCGCGCCTTCCCATTCGGCTCCCCGGGTGATTCCGAATGTTCGCGGTTGAACTGCAAAACGTCACCAAACGGTTCGGCACGCTGGCCGCGGTCGACGATCTGTCGCTGACCGTGCCGGCCGGATCGGTTTACGGATTCATCGGGCCCAATGGTTCCGGAAAGACCACGACGCTGCGGATGATTATGCGCATCATCTATCCCAACCACGGATCGATCCGCGTGCTGGGCGAGGACGTCATCGGCAAGGGGGCGGCCACCGACCGGGTGGCCTATCTGCCGGAGGAGCGCGGCCTGTACCGCACCATGAAGGTCCGCGAGATCATCCGTTTCTACGCGGAACTGAAGGGCTATCGCAATCCACGGGCGGATATCGCGCGGTGGCTGGAACGCATGGGCTTGTCCGATTGGAGTGACAAGAAGGTGACCGCGCTTTCGAAGGGCATGGCCCAGAAGGTCCAGTTCATCTGCACGGTCATCGCCCGTCCGGAGCTGGTCATCCTCGACGAGCCGTTCACCGGACTGGATCCGGTCAACGCAGCGCTGTTCATCGACACCATTTTGGATTTGAAGCGCGGCGGGGCAACGGTCATTCTTTCGACGCACGACATGAGCGTAGCCGAGAAGATGTGCGATTCGATTTTCATGATTTTCAAAGGCAAGAAGGTTTTGGACGGTCCGTTGGATGGCATTCAGGACGCGTACGGGACGGACACCATCCGCGTGCGCGTGGAGACGAACGGTCATCGGCTGGATGGCATCCCCGGTGTGACCGGCGTGGTGGATTTCGGCCGCTATCAGGAATTACGCGTCCGCGACGGAACCGACCCGCAGGCGATCCTCGAGCATCTGATGAAACTGGGCACGGTTCGGCATTTCGAGCAGGCCCGCCCGTCGTTGCACGACATATTCATTCGCATCGCCGGACCGGAGGCGCAGGAGGTCCAGCATGCGTAAGATCATGGTCATCGCCATCCGCGAGTACCTGGCCGCGGTCAAATCCAAGGCGTTCATTGTCACGCTGGTGCTGATGCCGGTGATGATGGCGGGCAGTTTGGTGGCGGAAAAGGCGTTGAAGGGGAACGTGGACCTGACCCCCAAACGGTTGGCCGTCGTGGATCGCACGGGGCAGTTGTTCGACGCACTAAAGGCGGCCGTCGAGAAGCGAAACACCACCGAGGTGTTCGAGGAGGACGACGAGGACGTTGCCGCCGTCGATCGGATGCGGACGCGCGAGAAGGATGGCCCGCCGGCGGCCGACGGCGAACGCCGCCAGGTGTTTCCCTATTTCGTTCTGGAGAAAGTGGACCCGGTGGAAGCCGGCGGTGACGAATTGCTGTTGACATTGTCGGATCGGGTTCGCAAGGGTGAGTTGTTCGCGTTCGCCGAAATCGAACCCGGCGTGTTGGACCCGCCGGAGTCGTCCAAGCCGCCGGCAATTCGCTATTTCTCGAACACGCCGACGTACCGATGGATGCACCGCTGGTTGAACATGGCCGTCACCGTCGCGGCGCAGGAACATCGGTTTGAGCGCTCCGGTCTGGACCCGAGAAAAGTGGCCTGGGCGCTGACCCCGACGGAGGTTGACCACCTGGGGCTGTTCGAACGCGACGCGTCCGGCCGGACGATTGTCCCGGCGAAGAAGGTGGACGAGGTGGCCAGTTTCATCGTGCCGGCGATGATGGTGTTTCTGCTGTTCATGGTCATCATGGTGGGCGCGTCGCCGCTGATACAGAGCGTGCTGGAGGAGAAGACGCAGCGCATCGCCGAGGTCATCCTCGCGTCGGTCACGCCGTTCCAGTGGATGATGGGCAAGTTGATCGGCATGGTGGGCGTTTCGTTCACCATCGTGACCGTCTATCTGATCGGCGGGCTGATCGTGGCCGACCGCTTCGGCGTGATGGACATGATTCCGCTGCACCTGCTGGCGTGGTTCCTGGTTTATCAGGCGGTGTCGGTGCTGATGTTTGGGGCCATGTTCGTGGCCGTCGGGGCGGCGTGTTCCGACCACCGCGAGGCCCAGAGCGCCATCATGCCGGTTATGCTGGTCATTGTGATGCCGATGATGGTGTGGATGAACGTATTGCGGGAGCCGAACACGCTGTTCGCCACGTTGATTTCATTGTTTCCGCCGGCGACGCCGATGTTGATGCTGATCCGTCAGGCCGTCCCGCCGGGCATCCCGTTGTGGCAGCCGGTGCTGGGCATGGTGCTGGTGTTGCTGACCACGGTATTGGTGATTTTCGCGGCCAGCCGGATATTCCGTGTGGGGATATTGATGCAGGGCAAGGGCGCCGGGTTCCGGGATATGTTCCGCTGGGTGATCCGCGGGTAGTGGTCCCACGCACTCGATGAGTCGGGTCGGATGCCAAGCTCGGAGCCCGCCAGGCGAGTGGCGGTCCGCACGGAACCGACATCCGAAAAAAGAGCGTACGCGAGCCGGCTTTCCTTCGGCCCCGGACTTGCGTCCGGGGTTCGGAAGCTGGTGCCGTGAATCGAAAACTCATCCAGGTTCGGGCACGAAATTGTGCGCAGGGAGGGTGAACTGTGCGAGGAGGTTTCATGGTGGTGACGGACACGGGTCGTTGGATCATCGCGGTTTCGATCACGCTATTGGCGACGGCGGCCGTCGGGCCGGTGTGCCTCGGTCAGGAGCTTCCGACGGGCGAACAGGTGATGGACCGCTATGTGGAGGCCATGGGCGGCGCGGAAGCCCTGGGCAAGATCACCAATCTGGTGCAGGAGGGTAATTTCGAGAATCAACCGCAGATCAAGATCGAAATGTACTCGGCCCCGCCGCACGACACCTACTGGCGGATCGCGTCGGACAAAGGCGCCTTCGAGAAGGGCACGTACGCGGACGTCGCCTGGATCATGCGGGCGGACAAGATTGAAATTCTTAATGGAACCAGCAGCGAACAGGAGTTGTTCGACTGCTATTTCCACATGCCCCTGAAATGGCGAACCATGCTGAAATCGGTGAAGACCGTCGAACTCGTCGATTTTCAGGGCGAGCCCTGCCACAAGCTGGCGGTGACGCCGCAGGTGGGAAGTGACGAAGTGTGGCACGTTTCGAAGGCGACGGGTCTGCGCCTGGCCACCACACGGACCGGGCCGGCCGGCGATCTGACCCTTGTCTCCACCGATTATCGCGACGTCGACGGCATCAAACGCCCGTTCAAGCTGATTCCCATGGCCAACGGCGTTCCCAATGCCGCCATGGTGTTCAGCTCCATCCGGCAGAATGTCGAGCTTCCGAAAGACCGATTCGTCCCGCCGCCGCGGGTCAAGGCCATGATCGACCACGCCGCGGCACAGAACAGCAAGCCGCCCGACGAAGGCGAATACGAGCCGGAACCGGAGGACGAGACGCAAACGCCCGAACCGCAACCCCCCAAATAAACCGCACCGAGGGGATCGCCGAACGCTTCGCCGCACGCGCGACAGATCGTGGCGCCGGGGACGGGTTGGGGCACGGGCTTCCTGCCAGTGGAGTCATGGGTGGGGCGCCCACGCCACGATTCCCGCCGAAACTTGTTACGGCGTTGCGTTTCGGATGGCGTGGGCCATACGTACCGCCTCGACCGTCGCGGCCACGTCGTGCGCCCGGATGACGTGGATGCCCGCCAGCGTGGCCGCGACGGCGCACGCCAGCGAGCCCATCAGGCGTCGGCTGGGATCGTCCTGCTTCAGCACGGCGCCGATGAACGACTTGCGCGACGCGCCCACCACGACCGGCAGGCCGAGTTCGACGAACGCGTCCAGCCGCCGCATCAACGTCAGGTTTTGTTCGACGGTCTTGCCGAACCCGATCCCGGGGTCGATGGCGATGCGATCCCGCGCCACGCCGCGAGATTCGGCGAACGCCGCGCGTTCCTCCAGAAACGCCATGATCTCGCCGACGACATCGTCGTACATGAGGTTTCGCGGGTCGCGTTGCATGGTCGTCGGCGCGCCGCGCATGTGCATCAGAATGACGGCCGCGCCGGTTTCATGCACCACGTGCACCATCCCCGGATCGTCGCGCAGCGCCGACACGTCGTTGATGATGTCCGCCCCCAACCGGGTCGCCTCGCGGGCCACGTCGGCCGACCGCGTGTCGATGGAAATGGAAACATCGGAATGCGCCGCCCGGATGTCCGGGAGTACGTCGCGGATGCGGCGGATCTGCTCGTCGGCCGGTACCGCCTGTGCCCCGGGCCGAGTGGATTCCGGGCCCACGTCGATGATCGCCGCCCCCTCCGCGACCATTTCCCCGGCCCGCCGAACGGCGACCGCGGCATCGACGAATGAACCGCCGTCCGAAAACGAATCGGGCGTCACGTTCAGGACGCCCATGACCACGGGGCGGTTAGCCCGACCCACCAAATCCCACCATGATCGGCGTCGCATGGTCTCCCATTGTCACGTGGTCGCAGCAACGAGACCAGCGCGTTGGGACATTTGATCGCCGATTTCCGTCGGCCCGTGGGGGCGAATTGAAGGCGGCAAGTTTGGAGTAATGCACCGATTCGCATAGAATGCGGTGCCACACAGGGGAACCCGAATGTCATTCGTGGAGCGCACCGTGGGTGAAATCCGTGTGAAAGTGCGTCTGACCAACGCCGTCGACGAAGCCATGGCCCGCCGCGGCCGACTGGAAACCGATCAAATACGCACCTACGAGGCCGATGCCATGGTCGATACCGGGGCCGTTCGATCGGTTATTCCGGTGCACGTGCTGCAGAAGCTCGGAATCGAGGAACGCGGTCAACGGGTGGCCGAATACGCCGACGGCCGGAAGGACTCCGTCGGCGTCACCGAACCGATCATTTTTGAATTACTGGGCCGTGACACGATGGAAGAAGCACTTGTATTGGGTGATGAAGTCCTGATCGGCCAGACCGTTCTGGAGAAGCTCGACTTGCTGGCCGACTGTCAAGGCCGGCGACTGATCCCCAACCCCGCGCATCCCGATCAGCCCGTGACCAAGGTGAAGTAGTCGTGACCGCCACGCGGTAGGTCGGAACCGTTATCCCGGCTGCGGGACGGCGCCGCCGCCGCCGAGGTTGAGGTCGGGCGTTGCGTCGGCCTTAACCGGGCGGGCCTTGCCCACGTCCGTGGGCATCGAATCGTCCAGCAGATCGGTGACCGTCGGCCGGTCCAGCGATTCGCCGCGGATGAGCGCGTTCACCTCGTCGCCGCTCAACGTCTCGTACTGAATCAGCGCCTGGGCGATGACCTCGCCCTTGTCCTTGTACTTGAGCATGATTGCCTTGGTCTCGGCGTACGCCTCGTCGAGCAGACGGCGCACTTCCGAATCGATTCGCGCGGCCGTCTCCTCCGAAAAATGACGGCTGCCCATCTCGAACGGTCCCGCCTCGTCGTCGCAGAACATGAACCCGATTTTTTCGCTCATGCCCCAGCGCATCACCATGCTGCGGACGATCTCCGTCGCCTGTTGGATGTCGGTCGCGGCCCCGCTGCTGGCCTCACCGCAGTAAATCTCCTCTGCCAATCGCCCGCCCAGCGTGACTTTCAGCGTCGCCTTCAGATACGCCGAGCTGTACACCAGCCGGTCGCGCTCCGGCAGCGAAAACGTCGCCCCGCCCATCGGACCGCGCGGGATGATGCTCACTTTGTGGATCGGGTCGGCGTGCTTTTCCAACGCCTGGATCAACGCGTGACCGGCCTCGTGATACGCCACGATCAACTGGTCGCGCTCGTCGATCGACCGGCTCTTGTGCGCCCGGCCCCACCGCACCTTGTCCCGCGCTTCTTCCAGATCGTCCTGCTCGACGAATTCCTTGTTCGCCATCGTCGCGATCAACGCGGCCTCGTTGATGATTGCGGCCAGGTCCGCCCCGCTAAACATCGGCGTGCCGCGGGCCACGCGGCGCATGTCCACCGTCGGACCCATCTTGATCTTCCGCGCGTGCACCTTCAGGATTTCGTATCGCCCCTGCAGATCGGGGTTCGGAACGTTCACCTGCCGGTCAAAACGCCCCGGACGGATCAACGCGGGATCGAGCACGTCCACCCGGTTGGTGGCCGCGATGACAATCACCTGGTCCGATGTGTCGAACCCGTCCATCTCCACCAGAATGGCATTCAACGTCTGCTCGCGTTCGTCGTGCCCGCCGCCGCCGAAATTCGCCCCGCGGCGCCGCCCCACCGCGTCGATCTCATCGAGGAAGATGATGCACGGCGAGTTCTCCTTGGCCTGCTTGAACAGGTCCCGCACCCGCGACGCCCCCACGCCGACGAACATCTCCACGAAATCCGACCCGCTGATCGAAAAGAACGGCACGTCGGCCTCGCCCGCGATGGCCTTGGCCAGCAGCGTCTTCCCGCAGCCCGGCGAACCCACCAGCAGCACGCCCCGTGGAATCCGCCCGCCCAGCCGCTGAAACTTCTTGGGGTTCTTCAGAAACTCGACGATCTCCGACACTTCCTCCTTGGCTTCGGCGATGCCGGCCACGTCGGTGAAGCGGACGGCCGTATGCTCCTTGCTGGTGATGCGATGCCGCGACCGGCCGAAACTGCCGAACATCCCCGGTCCGCCGCCCGCGTTGCGGAACTGACGGATCACCACGAACCAGATGAACGCGAAAATCAGAAGCCATGGCAACAGCGCGACGAGCGCCGCGACCCACAGGCTTTCCTGTTTCGACTCAATCTCCGCGTCGGGCAGCTTCTTGTGCAACGTATCGATGAAATCGTAGGTCACCATTTCCTTGGGAATCATGACCTCGAACGCCCCGTCCGCGCCCGGCTTTTCGCCCTGCCCCGGTTTCAACGTGCCCTGGATCAACCGTTCGCGAATGGCGACTTTTTCGACGTCGCCGTTTTCGACGTGCAGCAGAAACTCGCTGATGGTGATCTTGCGCCGCTGCTCCCCCTGGTTCAGCAGCACCACCAGCATGATCGCCAGTCCGACGATGATCAGCCAACTGGTGACGCCGCGGGACATCTTCGGTCCCGCCTGCTCACCACCCGGCCGCGGCGGCGTGGGCTTCTCCGGCTTTTGAACTTCGTTACCGGCCATGCCTCATCGCTCCAGCGCCCGCACCCATGAACCCATGAACCCCGGTTTGCCGCCCTAACCGTTAACCACCCATCATACACCAATCGGGCGGATCGGTGAATGGATCGAACCCTAAACCGCCGGATCAACCGCCGAATTAACGGCCTGGACAGGGGGGCCGCGCCTCCTGCCCCGATAAATCGTAGGATATCTACCAGCCGCTTTCCATCGACGCGACGATTTGTTCCGCCAGACCGTCCAGCCCGCGAACGGTGGCCGTGTCGAACGATTCTCCCACGGGGGGTATATAGGACGTGGTGTAGACTTGTCGGGGCATGTCCTGAATCTCGCCGGTTTTGAGGTTCTTCCAGCGCCAATTGACCACCACCGTTGATGCCAGCTCCCGCGGGCGATCGGTCTCGAAATCGGTCCCCAGCGTGCGTTGATCGACCCGCACGATTTCACCGGACAATACGCTGTCGGCCCGCTCCCGGGTCGCGATGCGATAGGGCGTGTCCATCTCGATGCGTTTGGCCAGCGACTCGGTCAGCTTGAATTCCAGTTCCCTGCGGAATTCCTTCGAATCGAACATCTCCACGTGAACCGACTGAATGTCCCGGCGAAACGGCCGCTCCGTCGAATATCCGCAACCGGTGTTCACAACGGCGGCCGGAAGGGCAACGGCGATTAGGCTCCACCGCACCATCACGGCGCGAGCCCCAGACACCGCGCCTCGTAGGGTGGGCACTACCCACCTCTTCCATCGTAGGGCGGGTTTCACCCGCCGCCGACCGGCACTTCGTGCAGGCGCTGCCGATGATTTTCCGAGCCGCGACCGTAAGGGAGCGGTCTTCGCTTCATGGGCGAGCCGTGCCGCGGGCGCAATCACGGGGTCCAGCCAACCCCATGTGTCACGCGATGACACCCTGATAGGCACCCTACTTCCCATCAACGCCTTCTTCTTTTCCCGGAAACTGCCGCGCCGGTTCCTGCAATTCCGGTCGACCTTCCGGCAACGTCGGCGGCTGATCGGGCGCAAGGGTCGGCGGTAACGCCGCGATCGCCCCCTCCGAGCGCCGTGCCGCCACCGTCTCCGGCCAATGCGTCAACACCGATTGATAATAGAACGCCGCCGCCTTCAGATGCCCCGTGCGCTGGTAATAATCGCCGACCTCAAATTCCTTGCTCGCCCGCTTCTCGCGAATGTCCTGCAACTGCAGCGACACGCCCTCCTGCTCGGCCACCCCGGGATACTCCGAAACGTACTGCCGAAAACGCTCCTCGGCCTCCACCAGCGGCGCGTCGTCGAACAATATGCCGTTGAAACTTGCCACGGCCGAATCCGCCGCCCGCCGCATCGAATACTGCCGGTAGCGGCTCGCCGGGAAATCCTGCAACACCCGCGCGTATTCCAGTTCCGCCAGCGAAAAATCGCCGCGACCGTAGTAGTAGTCGCCCTTGGTCTTGACCGCCAACTCGGCCAGCGGATCCTTCGTGTATTCCGTCGAAATGCGATCCAGCACGTCCAGCGCCCAGTCATCGGCCCGCAGCAACGGAATCCCCCACACCTTCCGCCGCACGCCGCTCAAAAACACTTCGGCGACATTGAATATCTCGACCAGCGCCTCCCGCGCCGTCGCGATACCCGGATAATCCTCGATAATCTGATCCAACAGCTGCCCGGCCACGTAATAATCACGCAGCGCCTTGTCGATCTGCGCGCTCAGCAACAACGCATCGGGGTACAGGTCGCTCGATTCGCCGTATTGCTTGTGCCAGCGGCGCATCGCCCCACGGGCGTTCCGATGTTTGCCATCGGTGAACATCGACCGGGCAACGGCCAGATCGCCCTCGGCCGTCCCGGGCGCCGCCGCCGGAATTTCCACCCACGCGCCGTGGTCGGCATCGAACCGCAGCCGTTCCGCCCGCGCGGTGCTCGGCGGATTCGCGACCGCGACGGCGCAAACCGTCATGCCCGCCAACCCCGCGATCCATCGCGACGCCGCCCTCCACACGCCGGCTTTCATCATCGTCGGAACCGCATCCCGTTGATCGCCGCCGACCTCCCCCGCGCCGGGGTTGAATCGGCGATCCGTGTTTGCGACGCGCCACAACCGGCCGCGGATTGTACATGCCCGTCGCGCCGATTGGCAAGTTCCGCGTCCATTGTCCCTCGGCGGACACGCCGATTGCGTAACACCGTGGATGGATTATCGTGTGTGCGGAGCCGCAGCCCGAGCTGTGTGGCGTTCTCATCGTTAGGCCGGGGATGGGCGAAATGACCGATCCATTAGGCCAATCACTGTTACGCCTTGCCCGCAACGCCGTCATCGACGAACTGAATCGCCTTCCGCATCACGCCTCCTTCGACATTTCCGGCGGTTCGCCCCCGACGCCGGCCGAATGTGCCGGGGCGTTCGTGACCCTTCACCATCGCGATCGGCTCCGCGGCTGCATGGGCACGTTTCAGCCGGAACACACGCTGGCCGACACCGTCTACCGCGTCGCCCGGCTCGCATGCCGCGACCCGCGTTTCGTCCGCGATCCCGTCCGCGCCGATGAACTCGCCGACCTGACCATCGAGGTGTCCGTGCTGTCACCGCTTCAGCCGGCCGAACATCCCGAACGGCTCGAAATCGGCAAGCACGGCATCGTCGTCCGACGCGGCGACGCGTCCGGCTGTTTCCTTCCGAAAGTGGCCGTCGAACGCGGTTGGTCCGCCGAGGAGTTCCTGAATCAATGCTGCACCATGAAAGCCGGTCTGAACCCCGCCGCGTGGAAACAGCCGGGCACGACCGTGTCCTGGTTCACCGCGGAGACGTATTCGGAATAATGGTCATACCCCAGCACGAGCACGAAGACCTGCACCGCGGCCGCCTGATCGCCGTCGACCACGTTCATATTCAGGCCCCGCCGAACGTCGAATCGCAAGTGGAATGGTTTTACGGCGAATTGATCGGCCTGCGTCCCGCGCCGCCCACGGTTGACGAAGGTCGCCGCACGCTGCGCTTCCGGTCCGACCAGGTGGACTTGTGCATCGCCATCCTCGCCCCGCCGGAAATCGAAAGCGTTGCCTGCCGCGTTCATTGCGAAGTTGCTTCGCTCGACGACGTCGCGGCCGAACTGACCGAACGCGGCCACGAATTCGAGTCCCTTCGTGGTTTGAGCTGGACGGATCGTCACCTGTCGTTGCTCGATCCGGCCGGCAACCGCGTCCACGTCCGCCAAAAATGGCGCCCGACGATGTAGTCGTGGCACGGGCATCCTGCCCGGGAAAACGCGCGGTGCCAGTGGTGCCTCGTCCATTGCGCAGACCGGTTTGGCGTACATCGGTCGCGTCCGGCATTTCCGCCCCGGCGGGGCGGGGGACTGTAGCCACGGGTGCAGCGATGCGCGGCATCGCGTAACCCGTGGATCCCGTCCCGCTTGAAACCCCGCCCCGGAAGGGGCGGAGGAGCCGCTCCCGGCATTGGAACCGGAATACAATCCCCGATAGAATGTGCCTGCAAATGGAAAGCCCGAAATGAACAAGGCTGGAACAAACATGCCCCGCGTCGCCATCGTGATGGGCAGCGACAGCGACTGGACCACCATGCAGCGCTGCGCCGCCCAACTGCAATCGCTGGGCATCGAGCCGCACGTCGAGGTCATGTCCGCCCACCGCGGGCCCGCGCGCGTGGCCGAATTCGCTGAATCGGCGAAATCGTCCGGTGTCGAGGTCATCATCGCAGCCGCGGGCATGTCGGCCGCGCTGGCGGGCACGATCGCCGCCCACACCACGCTCCCGGTTATCGGCGTCCCCATTGCTTCCGGATCGCTGAACGGAATGGACGCATTGTTGAGCACCGTGCAGATGCCGCCCGGCGTTCCCGTGGCCGCAATGGCCATAGGCGACCCCGGCGCCACCAACGCCGCGATCCTCGCCGCACAGATCATCGCCTTGCACGACGAACGCGTCGCCGCCGCGTTGCAGTCGTTCAAAACCGATCAGGCCGCCGGCGTCACCGCGCGAAACGCAGCCCTGCAAACCAAACGGCGGTCCGATCGTGGCTGATCCTCGTTTGCCGACCACTTTCATCTCCGGCTCGCGGGCGGGTGACCCGCTATTGACCGATGGCGTCTTGCGTCCCATCGACTGGACCGGCGATGTCGACGGTTGCATCGTGATGATCGATCAAACCCTGCTGCCCAACGAACGCCGCATCATCGAATGCCGCGACACCCGCTCGGTTCACGATGCCATCCGTCGATTGGCCGTCCGCGGCGCGCCCGCCATCGGCGTCGCCGGTGCGTTCGGTGCCATATTGGCCGCACGGGAGGCGGCGATCGGCGACCGAACCGGGTTTCTGCAGCGATTCAACGCCATCTGCGACCATTTGGCCGCCGCCCGCCCCACCGGCGCCAACCTCCGCTGGGCGGTCAATCGCATGAAACACCGCGCCGCGTCGATTTGCACATCATCGTCCCCGTCCGCCGCCGCCGACCCTTGCGAAATCGCACGGGCCTTGTTGAATGAAGCCCGCGCCATCCGCGACGAGGACGCGGCCATGTGCCGCGCCATCGGCCGATTCGGCGAGCCGCTGATCCCCGACGGCGGCGGCGTCATGACCTATTGCAACGCCGGCGCCCTGGCCACCGCCGAATACGGCACCGCCCTCGCCCCCATGTACGAGGCCCAATCCCGCGGCCGGCGCTTCACCGTATTCGCCAACGAAACCCGCCCGCTGTTGCAGGGCGCCCGATTGACCGCGTGGGAACTATCCCGCGCGGGCGTCGACGTCGTGCTGATCTGCGACAACATGGCCGCGCAGGTCATGAAAGAACGCCGCGTTCAGTTGGTGATCACCGGCGCCGACCGCATCGCCGCCAACGGCGACACGGCCAACAAGATCGGCACCTACGGCCTGGCCCAACTCGCCCGCGCCCACGATATTCCGTTTTACGTGGCCGCCCCGAGCTCAACGTTTGATTTGTCCATTGCCGCCGGCGACGCGATCCCCATCGAACAACGCGACCCCGGGGAAATCCGCGAGCCGTTCGGCGTCTCCATCGCCCCGAAAATGGTCAGTTGCTATTGCCCCGCGTTCGACGTCACTCCCGCTGAATTGATTCGCGGCATCATCACCGAACGCGGCATCATCCACCCCGTCACCCCTGCCCGCGTCGCTGCCATGATCGGTCATCAAGTCTGACTGCCACGCCACACCTCTCCGCGCTTCCCCTGCTCACCCATGCGCCTCTTCGTCGCCGCACCGTGGCCGCCGCCCACCAACTCCCGCGTCCGGGCCCGCCGGCTTACCGGCGGATCGCTCGTTCGCGCCGACGCGGCCAACTCGGTCACGCCGACGCCCGGCCGGCCAGCAGCGTCTTGACCAGGTTAACCAACGCCTTGCGGTCGATGGGCTTGCTCAAATAGTCGTCGGCGCCGCATTCGGTGGCCCGTTCGATGTCCCCGGTCTCGTTGAGCGCCGTCACCATCACGATCAAAATGTCCCGCGTCCGCGGATTGCTCTTGATCTGCTTGCACACCTCGAACCCGCTCATCCGCGGCATCATGATGTCCAGCAGAATCAGATCGGGCGGGTCGGCGGCCACCATCTTCATGGCCTCCATGCCGTCGCACGCCGTCCGCACGGTCACGCCCGACAACTCCTCCAGATAGACCTCGAGCAATTCCAGGTTCTGCTGGTTGTCATCGACCACCAATATCCCCGCGGCGGTCGAGCGACCTGTTGCGGCGGATGGCGTACGTGCTGCGGCCATTATTCTCCCCCATTCATCGCGTTACGGGCGACGTGGGAAGATTACGCTCGACGCCTACGCGTGGCAACATCCCGGATCATCGCCGCCGGAATCCGCCGATGAGGGGCGGCGGCGCGGCATAGCCGACGTAACGGTGGTGTTTACTGGCGCGTGTTTCGGGTATGATGCCCTGCATGAACGGAATGATCGAGGCCCGACGCGATGCGCTGGAAGAACTGTGTCGTCGGTTCAGGGTCCGGCGATTAGAGCTCTTCGGCTCCGCCGCCGGCGATCGGTTTGACGCCGAACAAAGCGATTTCGATTTTCTGGTCGACTTCCTCCCGGAGGCCGAGCCGCGCCTGGCCGAATGCTACCTCGATCTGATCGCCGCGCTGCGTGAACTGCTCGGCCGCGAAGTGGACGTGGTCATGCTCCGCGCCGTACGAAACCCCTACTTCCGTACGGTCATCGACCGGACGCGCACGTCGCTTTATGCAGCCTGAAGCCGTCAAACTTTTGTTCGACGTTCAACAAGCTGGACGCCCGTCCGCGCTGGTCGACACGCGCTGCGTCGAACTGGCCCGCATGCTCAAGGCGGCTGGGAACCCCTACTGCCACTATGACTGGCGTTGTTCCTGTCGGACGATGTTCGCCAATGCTCCTTCGGGCACCACATCATGAACAAACTCCTTCAGGTGATTGAGACGCTCCGCTCAAAGATCGATGGCCTCCGCAAACACGGTCTCAAGGAGACTCCAACGCGAACAATCGTGATCGATCCTCTGCTGGAGGCCCTAGGATGGGACGTTCGCGATCCCGACGAGGTTCAGTTGGAGTATCCGACGGTTGATGGAAAGTCCGTCGACTATGGCCTCAAGCTCAATAGAAAGTGCGTGCTGCTCGTTGAAGCCAAGGCTTTTGACGATCCGCTGACCGATGTGAAGGCCATTACACAGATCGTCAACTACGCCAACAGCGATGGCATCGTCTGGTGCATCCTCACGAACGGGCTGACGTGGAAGGTGTACCGGAGCATTGAGAATTGTCCCGCTCCAGACAAACTCATGTACGAGATATCGATTGATCCTCGGGAGTCAGAGGGCATGTCTGTCCAGCAGATCGCCCAGCAGGTGTGGCGCTTCTCGCGCGAGGAGATCGCCAAAGGAACGCTGGATGCACTGGGAGAGCAGACCTTTACGGATGGCAAGGTACGCAAGGCGCTGGACACAATCATGGTGGCTGCCCCTCGTTCCTTCTTGAATGTGGTTCGAGAGGCGACGGGTGATCAAACGATTACGCCGCAGCAAGTCAAGGAAAGCCTTTCCCGGATATGGCAAGGCCCCGGAGTCAGCGCAGGCATTCCCAGCGACGGAAGCTCCGGGCGGGACAGGTCTGAGGGCGATCCCACTGATGCCACGAAGAAAGAGCCGCGCATTCGACGGGCTGCGAAGTCCGAGTCGTCACACGATGAGGCGCACCACATCTCCGGGAAGCCGAAAGAGGCCGTTGAATTGTTTCGAGCCGTCGACCGACTTTGTTTGTCGATGCGTCCGAGCGCCGTTTCCAGACGGTACCTCGCAAAGCACATTGCCTACGTGTATGACAAACGGTCATTCTGTAGCGTTCACCTCAACCAAGGTGGTCTGCGCGTGTGGCTCAGACTCAAGTACGGCCGCTTGATCAACCCCCCAAACTTCGCCAGGGACGTGTCCAGCGTGGGCCATTGGGGAAACGGGGATTTGGAACTCGGGATCAGCAGCCTCGCTCAGCTCAAAGACGCTGAACCGCTGATCCGCCAGTCCTTTGAAGGCTCGAGCGGGTGACGCACTCCTCTTGCAACTAGGCAAAAGGTGCCCCGTCTCTTCCGTCGGGAAGGCGTGGGGGAACTCCCCGCTGACGGAAGTCGCACGGGCAATTAGTGAAGAGGTGGGCGGTGCCCACCCTACAAATTGCCGCCACGGCCGCGAGTGACGTAAGGCGGCGCGACGGCGGCGTTCGTTCGTCACGGGCGCGAGTGGTTGACGGATTTGGTCAGCCAGGCGGTGGTGGCGTTTCCGGTGCCGGCCAAGCCCTGGCGGAAGCCGATGAGGTCCACGGGCTGGACAAGACTGTTGCGGTCCGTGTCGATGTAGTCCGACGGAACGCCGCGCGCCGGAGCGGTGGTGCCCGCGAAATACTGGCGGAAGCGGATCATGTCGAGCGGCTGGACCGCGCCGTTGCCGTCGGTGTCGCAGGGCAGAGCGGCGACGTCGATGCGATCGGCTTCGTCCATGCCCGGGCCGAGGTCGCCGAGGTTTTCGATCGGTTCGCCGGTGTCGCTTTCCACGTCGGCCTCGATGGTGGTCCATTCGCGAAGAGTGATGGGCCGCGACAGCGTGACCCGCGCGGTCTGCGGATCGAGCACGATCACGTCGGTTATGCCGGGGGGCGGGCCCATGCCGGTTTCGCGGACGATGAACGACCCGGCGTGGACCGGACCGCCGTCGACGGCGCGAACGGGCCGGTCGAACTTGATGACCATTTCGGCAATGCCGAGGTTCGGGGTTTCACCATCGGTCGATTCGCGGCGGGGGTCCACGTATCCGCTGAACGCGTGGTTCCCGAACGAAACACCCGATTGCCCGTGGACGATTTCCGGCGGACCGACCGGCGAGGGGCCCAGCGTGGCCACTTCGACGGATTCGCCGGTTTTGAAAAGCCCCATGACCGCGTTGACCGGCCGCGGCGGCGAATCGGCGTCGAAACGCACGTTGTAGAGTGTGCCGAAGCGGACGGCGTTGGCCAGCGGGTCGGCGGCGAAGTCGTCGGTGCTGAACAGGATGGAGTCGCTCAACTCCGCGATGGACCACGGTTCGTTGGACATGGTGTCGGCGTGCAATTCGGGGCCGTGCTGATCGGGGGCATGAAACCCGGCGTTGGTGACGGTGACCCCCGGTGCGAGCGGCACTTCGAAATAGCCGATGGCCAGATCAAGGTTCTGGTTGTACAGGGCGTATTCGTAGTGCCACGTGCCGTCACCCAGATCGGTGACTTGGTGCGCCAGAATCGCCCGGCCGTCGTTGCCCGAATCGGGTTCGACGATGGTCTGCGTGGCCGAAGTCCAGGCGTTCAGGGCGGGTTGCTCCCGAATGGTCGTGGCGGGCAGCGTAAGCGTGGTAAACGTGAACTTGCCGTCCACGTCCGGTCCGGTCACGGTGGCTTCAGTGTAGGAGACGTTGTTGAATAGGGCCTCGAAACCGTTCAAGGCCGCGTCGTCGTATTCCTGGGCCATGACGTAGTGCCCCTCCGCGAAGTAGCGGGCGCCGGCGTTGGCCGTCGCGTCCAGATCCTGGTCGCGGACCTGCATGCGGTGGGAGACGCCGTCGTGCACGTGGTTGACGTGATTGCTGGACGGAAAATTCTGCCCGCAGACGTTGAAACCGGTGTCGGGTCCGGTTGGAAAGGTACCCTTGAAGGGGTGGAAAATGTTCCGCGGACCGACGCCGCACTGAATGGCGTTGGTGCTAAGCGTATAGGGATCGGAACAGCCAACGCCGAGTTCCTGATTGGTCGGCGCAAGCGTGCAGCCAAATCCGCAGACGTCCAACTGAATAGTCGAGAAGCCGTGCTTGATCCACGAAATGCCGACCTGTTCGAAGCGCGTGCTGCCGTCCACGTCGCGCATGCGGTACAGGTGCTGGGCGATCAGCGGATGCGTGGTCGCGGGCAGTCGGTTCCATTTCAGAATGACCGACCCCTTGTTGCACGAGGTGGTGGCGACGGAAACGCCGACCTTGCCGCTGCCGATGTCGCCCGCCCGGCCGAACTGCCGCACGCCGGAGATGCTTCCGACGATGACGTCGGCGCCCGTGGTAGGAACATTTCCGCCGGCTGGTTGGACCTCGGCGTCCGGCCTGTCATCAACAGGATTTGCGGCAATTACGGGCGTGAGCCCTCCCATCGTCCCCAAAAGGGCCGATGCCACGGCCATGAAAACGCCGCCGGTGAATGTGTGACGCATGAAATAGCTTCCCCCCTGACGGGCGGCTCCGGCCGGCCTGAACCCGCTTGATCGCGATGCACCCGGAAATGACGAGTTGCCCCGTCCGCGCGAGGTGATGATGCCCCAATCCCTCGCGACCCAGGATTATAGCAGATTCGCGATCCAGTTTCACGTCCGGTAACGGGAATGACGTCCGGGAGGCGGCGGTCAGGTCCGCAGCGTCCGCGGGCGGCCGCGGAGCCAGGTGGCGAGGCGGGACGCGTTTACCGGTCCCAATACGCGGACCATTCCGCCTGCGACGCGGCCTTTCCAGCCTTCGCGGCGGCGGGCGCCGAAACACGGGGTCAGCAGCGGCAACGGATGGGGCGGCCGGACGATGGCGACGACGGCGGCCTTGCCTTCCACGCGTTTGTAGGCGACGCGTGGAAACGGTTTGAAATCATGTCGATTCCAGGCACTGTGGTGGGCCTCGTAGGGATTGTCGAGGACGTTCCCGCGCGGTTCGCACGGTTCGGGGTAGGTCAACAGGACGCAACGTTCAGCGTGATCGTACAGCTTCCGAACGAACGAGGCCCCGGTTGGCTTGTCGAAATGTTCCAGCACGTCGGCCATCAGGATCAGGTCGTAGCGGTCGAGGGTGTCGATGATCCGGGTCGCTTCGCCGAGGTGGATTTTGTCGTAGATGAAATCGTGCAGCGGCGTGATGTATTCGCGCGTGGCCTCGATGCCCTCGATTCGCGTTCGCCAATGCCGACGATCGTAATCGGCGAGGGTGTTCATTTCCCAGATGTCCATGTATTCGCGGAGCAGGACGCCGTACTTGCCGAATCCGACGCCGATTTCGAGCACGGACCGCGGGCGCACCTGCCGGGCCACGCTGGCGATGATGGGTATGGCGTAGGGGGCGCTGGTGGGCATGACGGGGTTCCTCGCGGCGGCGGGTGAAACCCGCCCCAACTCGCCGGTGGTTCGTGCTACAAGTGTCTTGGGGTGGCACGGGCAAGCGTACTCGCTTGCCCGTATCTGCGTCCCGGCGGGCGATCGCGAAACTTCCCGCGTCGCCAGTGCGTCTCCACGGACAACGGGGTACCGTTGTCCGTGCCACCCACCGTCCCACCCAACCCCAAAAATCAGCCGTCGCGTTCGCGCACCAGGCGGTAGGTGTAGAACGACACGAAACACTCGCCGACGACGGGAACGCGGGTCAGCGGTCTCGTCGCCCGGGCCGGCGTCGATCCCGCGAACCCGTGCGCGCGACGTTCGGCGATGGCAAAACCCGCTCGACTGACGGCCGATTCGAAATCCCGGCGGGTCAATTTGTTCAGAAACGGCTCGAACGATTCCGTCGCCCGCCATTTGTTGGGGCGTCTGCCGCCGGTCACCGGATCCCGATCCCAGATTCGCGGAACGAATGTCGGATCGTCGTAGATTTCCGCGCACGCCGCGAATAGCGTTTTCGGCGCGAACCACAAATGCACCCACGGCAGCGGCAACAGCGATTCCAGATGATGTCCGTACGG
>JABFSN010000090.1 GCA_013140575.1 Phycisphaerales bacterium
CGACTACACGGCCCTTCGTCAGGCTATCTGGTGGGCGACCGACGCGGACTACAAGGGCGCGGTGGAAACGCTCACGCGCAAGCGGGCCTACATGGAGGACAAGACGTTTGAAGACCGGCCGCACGATTTTGCGAAGCAGGAGCCGGTCGAGCATATCGAACCGGGGGCGGAACTGGCGTTCGACGGGGACGCCTGGAAAAAGAACCTGGAGCGTCTTTCCGGGCATTTCAAGCAGTATCCGGTCATTCAGGATTCAAACGTCGAACTGATGCTGGGGGCCGGCAACGGATTCATCGCCAATTCGGAAGGCACGCGCGTTCGGACCGGCGATACCGGGCTGCTGCTGACCATCAACGCCGAAGTGCAGGCCGACGACGGCATGCGCCTGTCCGACAGCCGCTCGTACACCGGCGAAACGGTCGGCGACCTGCCGCCGATCGACGACATGTTGAAAGACATCGACGACATGGTCGCCGGACTGACCGCGTTGATGACCGCCCCATCGATTGACTCCTACACCGGTCCCGTTCTGTTCGATGGACTGGCGTCGGCCCAACTGTTTCGGCAAATGCTGGCGACCGGGGTGGCCGGTTCGGTCGACCCGGTGGGTACGGAGCGGCGATCGTTTGAAGGAGCGGAAAGCCTCGAAAAGCAGGTTGGGCAGCGCATCCTGCCGCGTTCGTTCAGCGCCTACGACGATCCGACGGTGGCCGTTTTCGACGGCACGCCGCTGTTCGGACACTATCGTTTCGACGACGAAGGGGTGAAGGCCGAACGTGTGCAGATCGTCAGCGAGGGCGTGCTGGAGGGCATGGCCATGTCCCGCGTGCCGACCAAGAAGTTCACCGGCAGCAACGGTCACGGTCGGCGTCCGCCGGGCGGCGGTTCGACCGCGGCGTGCATTGGGTGTCTGTTCATCGAGGATGCCGAGGGCACGGCCAACGACGAACTGAAGAAAGAGCTGATCAAGGCCGCCAAGGAAGAGGGTCTGGAGTTCGCATTCCGTGTTGAGGCGGTGCGGGCGCCGACGGTGGGTGCCAGCAGGGCGGACATCATGGCGTTTTTCATGGCCATGCAGAGCGGGCGCAGCGGGTTGGGCGATCCGATTCACGTCTACAGGGTGAAGGTCGCGGACGGCAGTGAAGAGCGTGTTCGCGGCGTCGAATTCGGGGAAATCACGGTACGCACGCTGAAGCGCATATTGGCCGCGGGCAACAAACCCAGCGTCTATAACTACGTGGGGTTCGGATTCGGCGGCGCGACCCCGGCATCAACCATCGTCGCCCCGCCGGTCCTGATGGAAGAGGTCGAGGTGCACAAGATCGAACAGGAGCACGAAAAACCGCCGCTGCTGCTCGCTCCGCTGGCCCGGGGGGCGAAGTCGTAAACGCGCACTCGCAACCGCGACCAGCGTCAAGTATGATGTCCGGGAATGGCCCGCGTTTATTTGGAAACCAGTTTTTTCAGTGCGTGCGTTACTACACGTGCGGATGTGGAGAGTCTGTTCTGGAAACGCGAGAGTCTCGGTTGGATGAAAACGCAGAGCCGCCGACATGAACTGTTCATCTCGGCGGAAGTTATCGCGGAACTGAGTCGACCGTCGTATCGGCAAAGCCGAGAGGCTCTGGCGTTCGCCACCGGGCCGGGCTTCTTGGAACTCACCGATGAAGTGCTGGGGCTCGCTCAATTGTTGATTGACGAAAAGGCCATGCCTGGACCGTTGGAGGGGGACGCGGTGCATGTTGCCGCCGCCACATTTTACCGCATGGACTATCTGATGACGTGGAACGTGAAGCACCTTGCGAACCCGAACAAGCGACTCCATCTTACAACGGTCTGCCTTCGGGTCGGGCTCGCGCCTCCCGCGATCATCACCCCGATCAATCTTTGGGAGACCGACAATGAATGAGCCAACAGAGGCGAGTGATCCAAAAAACGTGGTCGATGAAGTTCGGGCGTCGCGCGCCTGGGTCGTGGAGCAAGCCGGCGGCTTCTCCGGGCTGGGCAAATATCTCAAACAGGTTGAGAATGAGTTTCGCACGAGGACCGGCCGGTTCGCAGACTTGCCCCTCGAACGTTCGGGCGATGTCCAGCGGCGGATCGACGCGGCCGAAACCGATGAGCCTATACTCGACGAAATCCGCGGCGCACGGGGTCGCCGGCAGACGCCGGATTAGCTTGTCGTGTTGATTCGCACGGGGGAGTGTCGTTGGAACATGATGAAGGAACAACTGCTGGAACAAGCATTGAAGCTCTCTGATGCGGAGCGGGCCGATTTGGCGGCAATCTTGATCGACAGCCTGGATCGGACCGTGGAACCGAACAGCGACGTGGCCTGGGAGTCCGAAATCGCCCGCGGCGTGGCGGAATTGGATCGGGGAGATGTCGCCGCGGTTCCTGGGGCGGAGGCACGCAAGCAGTGGTTGCGGTGATGCACGAGCTGATATCGAGTCGATACTCCCCCGAAGTCGCTGCGATTTGCCGCCGGTTCCATGCGCGGCGGCTTTCGCTGTTTGGGTCCGTGCTTCGCGACGACTTCACCGACGGCAGCGACATCGACGTGCTCGTCGAGTTTGAGCCGGGCCGAACTCCGGGTTTTTTCGGGCTTTACGACATGGAGCAGGAGTTGTCACGGTTGTTCGGCGGCCGCACCGTGGACGTACGCACGCCCGAGGATTTGAGCCGGTATTTTCGCGATCGGGTTTGCTCAGGCGCGAGACTGATTTATGGCGCCCGATGACCTCGATCGGCTCCGCCATATCCGCGACGCCGGTCTTCAGGCAATGAACGCCGTCGCCGGGAAGCGGCGCGGCGACTTGGATCGGGACGCACTTCTCGGCCATGCGATCGTTCGCCTCTTGGAAATCGTGGGCGAGGCCTCGAACGGAATCTCGGTGCCGTTACGACTCGCGTATCCGGACATTCCGTGGGTCAAGATGATCGCCATGCGCCATCGGCTTATTCACGGGTATTTCGACGTCAACATGGAACTCGTCTGGAGAGCGCTGACCGATGAGCTGCCTCCGATCATGAAACGGATGGAGACCGTCATCGCGGAGATTGAGCGGGATCCAAAGTCGAACTTCCGCGCTGATGGACCCTGATCGCGGGGCGTTCCGGTGTCGATGCCGAACCCCCGCG
The DNA here is from genome assembly GCA_013140575.1 of Phycisphaerales bacterium. GTDB lineage: Bacteria > Planctomycetota > Phycisphaerae > UBA1845 > UBA1845 > JABFSN01. Next base: position 3,142 of record JABFSN010000090.1, read on the forward strand.
CGTTGGTCATCGCGCTCGTGCCCCCGTCGGCCCCCGCGGGCTGGTTTTCGGACCCCATTTCACCCCCCGCGATGATCCGCTAACAAAAAAAATCGCATGATTCGGACGCGGCGGCACGCGGACGTTGTCCGGTAAAGCGGCTGCGCGTTGAACGCCAACGCGAGTGGAAAAGGTTATCAGAATCGCGCCGCGTCTGATAAGCCAACGCCCGGTTCAAGGGTCACGATACAAGGTCCAAAAGCTGCTAAAGGCGGTTTATCGGGGTGACGATTCGTTTGCAGTCGCGGAGGAACCAGTTGTCGGGCTTGTGCCGCGGGACGGACCTGAAACGCGTGTGTCGATTCGGGTCGACGTATTCCGAATGAAACGGGCGGCACGACCGAAAAGCCGCCGGAAGCCGGACGACGCAGGGACGCAGCCAGGACACTGCGGCCGGTGATTCCGACGCATCGGGATCGGCGTCGGGGACCGAGCGGGATCGGAAAGGTCATCGAGGGACCGCGGCGAAACGGGAGGCAAGACGAGCATGAGTCGGATCAACACCAACGTCCAGTCGCTCATCGCCAGGCGCGTGTTCGACGGGAACAACACCAGCCTGAACCGGGCGCTCACCCGCCTCAGCACCGGGCTGCGCATCAACAGCGGACGCGACGATCCCGCGGGGCTGATCGCCTCCGAAACGCTGCGGTCGTCCAAGGTCGCGCTGACGGCCGCGACCGATAACGCCCGCCGGGCGGATACCATCCTGTCCATCAGCGAAGGGGGGCTGCAGGAAGTAAACGCCCTGCTGCTGGACCTCGAGGATTTGATCGACCGGTCGGCCAACGAGGGCGGTCTCAACGACGCCGAAATCCGGGCCAACCAGCTTCAGATCGACTCGATCCTGACGTCGATCAACCGGCTGGCCAATTCGACGGCGTTCGGCGATAAGAAACTCCTGGACGGCACGGCCGGCTTCACCACGTCGAGCGTGACGACCTCGAAGCTGGCGTTGGTGGCGATCAACTCCGCCAAGGTGCCGGACAATTCGTTCCGCAATGTTAGCGTCGAAGTGTTGAACGGGTCGACGTTCGCGTTCGTCAGCGCCTACGGCAACGAACGGGCGGGCACGCCGCTGACCATCGATGGGCAGTTGTCCGGCGTGGTTACGCTGCAGATCGCCGGTTACTACGGCACCGAGGTGATCAATTTCGCGTCGGGCGCCACGCAGGCCCAGATCGCCGCGGGCGTCAACGCCAGCACGCAGTTGACGGGCGTCTCGGCCACGACATCGGCGATGACCGGCGGGCCGACGGCCGTCATCTTCGCCAGCACGATCTTCGGATCGAAGGGATTCGTGTCGGTCGATGTCATCACCAACGCCGTCACCGGGTTGAACCTGGGCGGCGGGGCCAGGTCGGTGACGCGAAACGGCGTCGATGGCACCATCAACATCAACGGACAGGTGGCGACGGTCGACGGATTGAACGCGTCGATCAGCTCCGGCACGCTGGCCGCCGATCTGATCTTGACGCAATCGTTCGGGACCACCGACGGCGGATCGTCCACCTTCCAGATCACCGGCGGCGGCGCCCGCTTCCAAATCGGACCGGAGGCTTCCCTGTCCGGCCAGGAGACCATCGGCGTGGACAGCGTCTCGACCGCCTCGCTGGGCGACGCGGTCACCGGATTCCTGGCGACGCTGCAGAGTGGGCAGACCAACGACCTGAACAGCAAGAACTTCGCCGACGCCCAGCGCGTCGTCCGCCGCGCGGTCGAGCAGGTGTCGTCGCTCCGCGGGCGCATCGGCGCGTTCCAGAAGAACACGCTGGGCAGCGCCATCAACTCCATGCTGGTCGCGTTCGAGAACACGTCCGCGGCCGAGAGCGCCATCCGCGACGCGGACTTCGCGGTGGAAGCCAGCAATCTGACCCGTGCTCAGATTCTGGTGAACGCGTCGACCTCGACGCTGCAACTGGCCAACGCCGGTCCGCAAAACGTACTGGCCCTTCTCGGCTAGCCGAGACGCGCACCGCCGGTCGCGAGACCGGCATCGTCCCGATCATGACCCGCCCGCGGTGAACCCCATCGGTCGCCGCGGGCGGTGTTTTTTGAACAGGGACGAAGGGACGAAGGGACGAAGGGACAAAGGGACGAAGGCGCAGAGGCGCGAAGGGGAGCGGGGAGACTTGCCAACGCTCCGCCGGACGAGTCGGCGACGCGTTCCGATAACCAACCCGCAGGCACCATTCCGGCGGCGTGTTCCCATAATCAACCGGGTTTGGGGTCGCAGGCTCGAATTGCAGAAGGAACGAGCTTTGAGTTTTCCTAGGGTCGAATCTCTTTTTGAGCTCATTCCCCTTTTGCTTCGTCTCTTCGTCCCTTCGTCCCTTTGTCCCTCGTGCTTTTCCCTTCCCGGACGCAATTACCTAAAGCGGACCCTGCACGCGGACGAAATGCTCTGAAGAATCGCGGGGCGATAAACACTGCTCGCAGAAGCCCCCGATGAGCCGCGGCCGGTAATGGCGGAGAAGGGCGACAAAGACGACCCGCCGCCTGACCTGTTGCGGACCGAAGGCTCGAACGATTCGCACACGGTGGTGCGAAGACCGACCGGAACGACCGGCGGAAGACAGTCATCACGGAGGATGGCATGGCTCGGATCAACACCAACATCCCGGCGCTGACCGCACTGGCCCAGCTGCGCCGGAACAACCTCGACCTGAACATCCGTTTGGAGAGGCTCAGCACGGGGCTCCGCATCAACCGCGGCAAGGATGACCCCGCCGGGCTGATCGCCTCCGAAACGCTGCGCAGCGAAATCCGCGCCATCTCCCAGTCGATTTCGAACTCCGACCGGGCGCTCAACGTGCTCTCGACGTCGGAAGGGGCGCTCAACGAAGTGTCGGCCTTGTTGCTCGACCTGCGGGCCCTGGTGCTGTCCAGCGCCAATTCCGGCGCCCTGACCATCGAGGAAGTCATCGCCAACCAACTGGAAATCGACTCCCTCCTGCAGAGCGTCGATCGCGTGGCCAACACCACCGCGTTCGGCGGCAAGAAGCTGTTGAACGGTCAATTGGGTTACACGATTTCCGGCGTTCAGACCGCGGCCATCGCCTCCGTCGAAACGTTTTCGGCGCGCGTGCCGGAAAACAGCACGGCCTCCGTGGTCATTCAGGTGATCGGCTCCGCCCAGACCGCCGAGCTGACGTTCGGGGCGGGCAGGTTCTACAACGGGGAGACGCGTCTCGTCTCGGCGGTGACGTTTGAGATCGCGGGCGCCCTGGGCGTGGAAATCCGCAGCTTCGCGAGCGGAACCTCGATCGCCGACGTGGTGACGGGGATCAACACCGCCACCGCGACGGTCGGGGTGTCGGCCGTGCTGTCCGCGGGCGGCATCAACGGCGCCAGCGGCATCATTTTGAACGCCACGGAGTACGGCTCCCGCCAGTTCGTGAGCATCAAATCGTTGTCCGGGAGTGCGTTCATTAGCCCGACGGTGGGTGAAACGGTGATCGACCACGGCGTCGACGTGACCGCGCTGGTGAACGGGCAACAGGCCAATGCCGACGGGCTGCGGGTCGACGTCCGCGGGGTCGGACTCGATTCGCGGATCTTCCTGACGCCGGCGTTCGCGGGAGCGCTTTCTTCGACGACCTATTCGATCACCGGCGGCGGGGCCACGTTCCAGATCACGCCGGAAGTGAACACCAACGGTCAGCTCAGCATCGGTCTGACTTCCGTGTCCACCGGCAATCTGGGCAATTCGGTGATCGGGTTCCTGAACTCGCTGCGTTCGGGCGGAAGCAACGAAGTCGTTCAGGGGACGAACTTCCTGGCCGCTCAGCGCATCATCAGCGAAGCGATCAATCAGGTTGCCAGCCTCCGCGGGCGGCTCGGCGGACTGCAAAAGAACCAGATCGAGCGGAACATCAACAGCCAGCAGGTGCAGCTCGAAAACGTGCAGGCGTCGGAATCGGTGATCCGCGATGCGGACATCGCCGCCGAGGTATCCAAGATGACCCGCGCCCAGATTCTGGTGCAGAGCACCCAACTGACCCTGCAGATCGCCAACCAGCAACCGCAGTCGGTGCTGCAATTGCTCGGATAGTAATCCGTGGCATGGGCTTGCCGCCCATGTCTTCACGGGCAAGATGCCCGTGCTACGGACGGAACGCGCAAACCCTGCGCTCGATCCGGCATCCCCTGCATTCAGCCGACCCAATAATACGCCGATAACCCGAAGGGATGACCGGCGGCGCGCACCGTCCGTCGTTCGCACCATCGCGGACGAGGGTGCGGATTCGACGGCCCGGGTTCCCCAAGGCAGGTTGATCCATGTCCGGTACCATCAGCAGCGGAGTCGGGCTCCTTTCCGGTCTGCCGGTTCAGTCCATTATCGCGCAACTGTTGCAGATCGAGGGTCGACCGTTACGCCTGCTTCAGCAACGCGCCGACGGCATCCAAACCCAACGGACCGCGTTTGCCGAAATCAGCGCCCGGTTGCTGGGGCTAAAAAACACCGTCACGCGTCTGGACGAAGTCAGCTTCTTCCGCAAATCGCGGGCCACCAGCAGCGACCCCGACGTCCTGACCGCGACGGCGACCGAGGGCGCCGCGCGCGGCGCCTTTCGGTTCCAGGTGCAATCGCTGGTCACCAACCACCAGGTCATCAGCCGGGGATTCGAAAGCGGCACGCGTTCGATCGGCGTGGGGACTATCACCGTCGAGACCGGCGACGGGCGCCTGGACCGCGCCACGTCGCTCGACCGTCTGAACGGCGGAGACGGCGTCCGCCGCGGGAAGATCGAGATCACCGACAGCGCCGGCAAACAGGCCGTCATCGACCTGACCACGGTGACAAATGTTCAGGACGTGATCGACGAGATCAACGGGACCGCGACCATCCGCGTGCGGATCGAAACGCAGGGCGACCACCTGGTGCTGGTGGACGAGGCCGGCGGGACCGGTTCGCTCGCCGTGCGCGACGTGGGGGCGGGATCGACCGCGAAGGACCTGGGCATCGCCGGCGCCGCGACCGGCGATTCGATTGTCGGCGGACGAATCCACTACCTGGCCGACGGGACATCCCTGACCACGCTGAACGACGGCAACGGCGTGGCCATCGGCAAGGTCAACAAGGACATCACCATTCAGGCCGCGTCGGATGTGCCCCAGATCGGCACCGCCCAACCGCTGACGGTCGGGTTGCGCGGTCTGTTGTCAGCCGGCGCGACCGGTCAGGCGCACACCGGCACCCATTTCGATCAACTCAACGCGGGCCGCGGCATTCGGCAGGGCACGTTCAAAATCACGAACCGGGCGGGTCAGTCGGCTGAAATCGTGGTGGACGACGAGGTGCAGACCATCGGCGACCTGATCCAGAAGATCAACGCCGCCGGCCTCGGCGTGACCGCCAGTGTGGGCGCGGCCGAGGGGCAGTTGTCGCTCCGCGACGACTCGACGCGGGCCGGCGCGGCCCCGGTATTCAAGATCGAAGACGTCACCGGATTCGCCGCCGCCGACCTCGGCATCACCGGCGAAACCACCGGCCAGACGTTGAGCGGCGGCGTCATCCTGAGCATCGACACGCTCGGCGACGTTTTGCGGGCCATCAACTTCGCCGAATTCTCCGGCACCGACGGTCAACTGCAACGCAACGATGTTTACCAGGCGCGGATCGGGCAGTCCGGCCGCGGCATCGAAATCGTCTCGACCACCGGTCAGGCGTTCAGCGTCACGGCCTCGCCGGACGGCGTCGATTCTGACGCGGCGACGAACCTCGGCATCGTCGGATCGTCCGACGCCAACGGCCTCCTCGCGGGGCGAAGCGTGCTGGCGGGCTTGAACAGCGTGCTGCTTTCCTCGCTTCGCGGCGGCAAGGGCGTGGAAACCGGCGTCGTCCGGCTCACGGCGGCCGACGGTCGGCAGACGGAGCTCGATCTTTCGTCGGCGTCGACGGTGCAGGACGTCGTCGATCTGGTGAACGCCCAGTCCGAACAATCGGGCATTCGGGCGGAACTCAATTCATCGGGACTCGGCGTGGTGTTCCACGACGAATCCGCGGGCACGGGCACGACCCGTCTGGAAGACGTCAGCGGCGGCGTCGTTCGCGATCTGTTCGGCGCGTCGACCGGCGTCGTCGATGATTTCACGGACGGCGAGCGCGCCACCGCCAACTTGCAACTGCAATACGTGTCGCGGACCACGAAACTCGCCGACCTCAACGGTGGCCGCGGCATCTCCGAGGGCACATTCAAGGTCACGGCCCGCAACGGTCACGCCGTGAATATCGAAGTGAACAAAAACCAGACGACCGTCGATGACCTTCTGACCCGCATCAACAGCCTGTTGCCCACCGGCGTCACCGCCCGGATAAACGAGACCGGCGACGGCATCGAGTTCATCGACCGCACCGTCGGCGACAAGAAACTCACCATCACCGACCAGACGGGCGCCACAACCGCCCGCAGCCTGAACCTCACCGGGACTGCCGTCAACTTCGTGGACGAGGACGGCGCCACCGGTCAGCGGATCGACGGCTCCTACGAAATCCGCGTAAACGTCGACGGCCAGGACACCTTGAACGGCGTCCGCGACGAAATCAACCGTTTGAGCAACGGCCGCGTCCGCGCCGTGGTGATCAACGATGGATCGGGCGCCCGCCCGTTCCATTTGATTCTCAATTCGGAAGTGACCGGCACCCGCGGCCGACTGGTGCTGGACGGCGGAACGACGGGGTTGTCGTTTGACACCCTGGTGCAGGCCAAGGACGCCGTGGTGTTTTTCGGCGGGTCCGACGCCCAGCGCCCGGTGGTGTTGACCAGCTCGACGAACTCGCTGACCAACGTGCTCGATGGCGTGACCCTCGACTTGGTGGGCACCTCGCCCGATCCCGTCGACCTCTCCGTCACCCAGGACATCGATTCCATCGTCAACGATCTCGAATCGTTCGTCAGCAGCTACAACGCGGTCCTCGATAGCATGGCCCAGGCCACCCGCTTCGACGCCGAAGCCGGCGTTCGCGGCGTGCTGGTCGGCGACAGCACGGTGCTGCAGATTCAGAACCGTTTGCGCACCACGCTCACGGCCCGCGTGGTCGGCGCGGACCCCGGATTCGACCGGCTCTCGTCCGTCGGGTTTCATTCCGGCACGGGCGGGAGGTTGTCGTTCAACGCCGACGAATTCCGCGCGGCGTTCAGCGCCGACCCCGAGAAAGTCGAGAGACTGTTCACCACCGAGGAAGGCGGATTCGGCGACAAGATCGACAAGCTGCTGTCCGACCTGACCGACAATTTCGACGGCGTGCTTTCCCGCAAGGACCATCTGTTGGATGATCGCAAGTCCGCGTTCGACGACCGTATCGTCGCCCTTCAGGAAGCTCTCGACCGCAAACAGTCCCGGCTCGAGCGGCAATTCCAGGGGTTGGAATCCGCCCTCGGAAACCTGCAGGGCGCTCAATCATCCCTCGGCGTCCTCGCCTCGCTCGCCGCCCGCCGTTGACGCCCCGACATGATCGTTGTCGTTATGGCATCGCCCGTAGCGGCCGCGTGGCCCCCCTCGGCAGCGTGCAGGAGTCGATTCCCGGCCGCTGGTGCGAGAATCTCTTCTCGTACGTGATTAGCGTCATCATGGGTCGCCTGCCGCAGGCAGGCCTGAATGTAGCCCCGCGTTTCAACGCGCGGTTTGGAGGCGTCTCCTGCATTCGGAGTCCCGTAGGGACGACTGAATCCTTGCGCTGCGTTTCAGCCGTCCCTCCGGGACTTCGGAATGTCTGGCGGTACCGTCATCCCAGCACTCAAGTGCTGGGCTACATTCACAGCGTCCCCAAGGGACGCTAATCACGTACCTCTTCTCGCACCCGCCCCCGCGGGAATCCCTTCCCGCGTTCGCCCGCCGAACGGGCCAAACTTGACCCACACCGTCTAGTTTCCGATACAGCGCATAATATGACCCCCGCGCCCAACAACAGCTATCTTCGCAACACCGTTCTGCAGGCCACGCCGGAACGACTTCAACTGATGCTCTACGACGGCGCCATTCGCTTCGCGACGCAGGGCCGCGAGGCCGTCGAACGCCGCGATTTCGAACAGATTTACGAGAAGCTCAGCCGCGCCCAGCGCATCGTTCTCGAAATGCAGGCGGGGCTGCGCCACGAGATCAACCCCGAGCTGTGCGGCCGCATGTCCGCGCTCTACAATTTCATCCATCACAAGCTGGTCAACGGCAGCATGAATCGCAGCGTGGCCGACATCGACGACGCCCTGCACATCCTCAAGCTGGAACGCGAAACATGGTCCATGCTGGTCGACAAGCTCGCCCGCGAGCGGACCGAGGTCGACGGCGCACTGTGCGAAGTCGGCCGCGGCGCGCCCGCCGGCGAGTTTGAAGCATGATCCGGATTCGCAGTCATTGCTTGACCGTGCCGCGCCGCGGTGAATATAGTCGCGGCATGACAGGTCCACGCCGCGTCGCCCCCGTGCTGGCTTCCGTGTTAATCGTGGCATGGGCGGGCCGCGGGTTCGCGCAGGCGCCGCCCGAGCCGCCCCGCGAAGATATCAACGATCTGTTGGACCGCGTCGTGGTTGATCTGCGCATCGCCGAGAAACGCGGACCCGAATCCCAGGAGGCGTTCGGCCGCGCCGACGTGCTCTTGCAGCGGGCCATGGCCCGGGATCGCTTTCATCCGCGAGCCCGCTACTACGAAGCCCGATTGTTGATTCTCTCCAATCACTCGCAGCAGGCGCTGCGGCCGCTTCAGGACTGGATCCAATCTCCCCAGGGCGAGAACGACTGGGAGGCTCACTACCTGCTCGGGGCCATGTACGCCGGCGGCGAATTCTACAAACTCGCCAAGCCGGTTCTGGAAAAGGCCCTCACCATGAATCCGACCGAGCCGGCGATACTGGTCGAGCTGGCCAAATGCGAATTCAAACTGTCCGATCACCCGGCCGCGGAGCGGCGCCTTCGCGAAGCCATCCGTTTACACAAGGACGGCGCCGAGGCCGTCGTCTATCGTCTGCTCGCCGAAATCCTCATTGCCGCGGCTAAGACCGCGGACGCAGAAGAACCAGCGAAGTTGGCGTTCGAAAAAGCCTCGAACGACGCCCGCACCCGACAGATCACCCCGGCGTTGATTCAGGAGTTGGACGCGACCGTCACGCTGCTGCAGCGCGTCAAGATCGCCCGCGTGAACGAGGGCGACAAGTCGCCGCGGCTCTATCAGGACATCGCCGCGCTCTCCATCCACCGCGGCCAGCTTGCCCAACTGACCTACGTCTACCAGGCCATGTCGTGGATCCGGCGGGGGATGGACGCCGCCGGCGACACCCCGCCCGAGGGGCTGCTGGTCGACGCCGTCAGAATCCTGCGCTCGCTTAACCAGACCAACGACGCCGGCCGGCTCTGCGAGCGCCTCCGCGAGCTGTATCCGAACAACGCCGAGTCCGCGGAGCTATGCGCCAACCTCCCAACCACGAGCGACGATCCCCCCATCAACCCC
>JABFSN010000118.1 GCA_013140575.1 Phycisphaerales bacterium
GGATTAATGAATGCGAAAATCGAGGCACGGGATGAAGGCCCGTGGCACAACCGGGGGGGAATCGACGCCGACGGTGTCATCGAGCCGCGTGGCGGACGCGAGGGTGGCGCACGGGCCGGGATTGAACGGTCAATCGGCTGATCGGTTGCGGGCGGACGATGGGCTGCGGCTGCACAACGAGGCGCTGACCCGGAAGCTGGACGGGGTGTTCGCGGAACACTTCGCGGTGGCGCGGCGATGTGCGCTTTCCGTGCGTTTGCACCACGTGGCCAAGCGGTTGTTCGACATCGCATTCCTGATGGTCGGGGCGGTGATTGCGCTGCCGCTGATCGTCATGGGCGGGGCGGCGACGCTGCTGGACACGGGGCGGACCGTTTTTTACGTGCAGTCGCGGCGGGTGCGATTCGGGCGGTTGGCGCGCATTTACAAGATGCGGACGCTGGTGATGGGGGCGGATAAGAAGCTGGATCGGCTGGTGAGCGTCAAGCATCACGGCAAGTTTCTAAACGTTGACAAGCGCGACTGCCGGTACACGCGGGTGGGTCGGTGGCTGGAGCGATTGTGGATCGTGGAGTTGCCGCAGTTGCTGAACATCGCCCGGGGCGAGATGAGCGTGGTGGGCAATCGGCCCATTCCGGACTATGTGATCAACGCGTTGGGACCGACGGCGGAGGTGATCGAACGATTCGCCAGTCCGCAGGGGCTGACAGGATACGTGCAGTGCATCGGGCGGGACGACGTGACGGACGAGGAACGGATTCTGCTCGAATACCATTATTCCGACGTGTACGACCGGGGGCGGGTGTTTTTCGAGGATGTGAAGATCATTATCTGCACGGTGGCGGCGTATTTCGGCAAGACCATCACCGTGGGGCATTTTCTGGGCGGGGATTACCGCTTGCGCTATCGAACGTTTTTCGCAAACATGACGCCGGCAAGCCCGAACGGCGCGCCAACGAGATGGGCGCGGAACGAACGGGCGGCTTGTCCGACGTGCGTGACGAACAACGAGTGCGAGGATCGCGTGGGGCTGGATGGGTCGTTGCGCTGTCCGCGTTGCGGGACGCAATACGACCTGCGGGATGCGATTGTCGATTTGTTCCCGCGGGGGCTGTCGGCCGACGACACGCCGTTCGTGGATTATTATGAAAAGGACTACCTGGGCGAGAACCCGCAGATGCACCTCGAGGACACGGAATGGAAGGTCCGGGAGCTGCTGCCGTTGCTGCCGAAAGCGAACGGTCATTCGCCGGCGGTGTTGGATATCGGATGCGGGGCGGGTGAATTGCTGGCCCGGGTGGGGGAAGCGTTGAATACGGATGACCGGACGGCCGTCGATTGTTCGCGGTCGATTCTGGAGTTCGCGCGGACGCGGCACGCGGACGCGGACCATTACCGGGTGGACGCGGCCCATCTGCCGTTTCGGACGGGGTCGTTTGATTTGACCATGCTGATTGACGTAATCGAGCATCAGGCCCATCCGGACCGGGTGTTGCGGGAGATCGCGCGGGTGTCGCAACATCTGCTGATCCGCACGCCGCTGGAGAATTGCGGGTATGAACGGTTGCGTCGGAAGCGTCGCGATCTGTTCCGCGAGTCGTGCGGGCACGTGGTGCATTTCGATCTGGCGAGCGTGCGGCGGATGTTGGAATCGAACGGGTTCCAGGTGCGGGAGGAGAGCGTGCGGCACATCGACTGGTCGCACTGGCGGCGGGTGCTGACGGACGGGAACGTTCCGGGGCATGGCCGGTTGACGGCGTTGGCGAGGGCGATACTGCGTTTCGCGCTGCCGAAGTCGATTTACCGGCGGCTGTTTGTGATGAACTACAACGCGCTGTGCGAGAGCACGGTTTGCGGGGAAGCGGCGTCGAGCGGAAAGGCCGTGGTCGAATGAGCGGGCCCGTCAACGGCAATGGGACGAAACCGTCGGCGGTGAAGCGGCTGCGGACGATGAGCCATCAGGCGTTGGTGGCGCTGGGGGCGCGGACGCACGACCGGGCGTTCACGGGGCCGTTGTACGTGCAGGTGGGGGTGGTGAACAGTTGCAATTACCGGTGCACGTTCTGCTGGGACCAGCCGAGTTTCGTGCCCAAGCACGCGCCGTACACGGACAAGATTTCGGAGGAGTATTACACGCAGCATCCGGAGATCGACCGCAACAAGGCGCACATGGACTACGACATGTTCACGGGCATGGTGGACGACCTGCACGCGATGGGCACGCGGAAGATGAAGTTCATCGGGCGGGGGGAGTCGTTCCTGCACAAGCGGTTCATGGAGATGGTGGCCTACGCGAAAGCCCGGGATTTCATCATTTCGATCACCACCAACGGAGCGCTCATCAAGGACGCGGAGGCGCGGCGGCTGGTGGAGCTGGGCGTCGACGAGATGTACATCAGCGTGAACGCGGGGACGGCCAAGACGTACAATCGTATCCATATGAACACGCCGCCGGAGGCGTTCGGCAATGTCAAACGCACGATCGGGATGATTACGGCGGCCAAACGGGAGATGGGGTCGCACCGGCCGTTCATCAACGTCAGTTTCGTCATTCAGAACGACAACTATTTCGAGATGGAGGACATGGTTCGGACGGCCCACGAGGTGGGGGCGGAGAAGGCCCATTTCATCGGCATCAGCACGTACGAGGGGACGAAGTTCCTGGCGTTGAACGAAGAGCAGAAGGAAGATATGCCGCGCTGTCTGGAACGGGCCGTGACGCTGGCGGATCAATACGGCATTCAGACGAACGCGGAGTATTTCCTGTCGCGGGCGCGGGGATACAAGGGCACGAAAGACGTGTATGCAAACGTGCCGTGTTACATCGGCTGGTTTTTCAGCATTATTCTGGCGGACGGCACGGTCAACCCGTGCTGCGAATGTCTGCGGGCGCTGGGGACGTTGAAGACGCACCGGTTTAAGGAGGTGTGGTTCGGCGAGGCATATCGGAGATTCCGGGCGGAGAATACGATGCTGCCGTTTTCGGAGAAGGAGATCCCGGGGTGCCGGTGTCACGATTGCGGGTTTGCGTTGCACAATCTGGCCATGCATCGCGTATTGCACCCGATATCGAGCCGTCAGATCAAGCAGACGACGTACGGGTTTGACGATTTGAAACGATTTACGTCCGCAACGCACTGAGAAAGAAAATGAACAATCCGCAGATTTCGCAGATTTGGGAGAAGAGAAAGAAAGCCACAGAGGACACAGAGGGCACAGAGAGGAAACGAAGAGGGAAGAAGTGAGGTAGTAGTTTCAGGGGATTGGCAGGTGATTCGAGGGAGTGTGTGAGGGGCGCGGAGATTGGGTGAATCAGGGCTGGCGGCGGCGGGTCGGGGAGCGGGCGGCTGTAAACGAGAGGGCGGGGCGTATGGTGGTGAATCATCCTGGGCCGATGATGACGGTTGACGGAACGCCGCGGGTGGGGCGACCGCGGGATCCGAACGGCAAGTGGCGGGTGCTGTTGATCAATCCGCCGTTTCAGCGGCTGAAGCGGGTCTATAACCTGTATTTCCCGCTGGGGCTGGGATATCTGGCGTCGTCGTTGAAGACGTCGGGATTCGAGTGCGGCATTTACAACGTGGAGAACGCGCAGGCCGACGAGGTGTTGCCGCACAACCACATGTCGCTGCTGGATCAGCATTTCGAATTCATCAACGCGCTGTCGCAGGAGGAGCATTTCGTCTGGGACGAGGTGCGGCGCACGATTATGGAGTTCAAGCCGGACATCGTGGGGGTGTCGGTGTTGACGCCGTGTTACGGGTCGGCCGTTCGGGTGAACAAGATCGCCAAGGCCTGTTTTCCCGATGTGACGATCGTGTGGGGCGGGTCGCATCCGTCGGTGCAGGCGTTCGAGATCCTGCGGGACGAGCCGGAGGTGGACTACGTGGTGATGAGCGAGGGCGAGATCACCATGAAGGAGCTGTGCGCGGGGGTGCGGGCGGGGCGGACGGATTACACGGGCGTGGACGGCATGGCGTTCCGCGGGGCGAACGGAACGAAGATCAATCCGCCGCGGGAGTTTCACGGGGAGCTGGACGATCTGCCGTTTCCGGACAAGGCCGCGTCGTTGTACATCGACGCCTATTTCCGCGATCCGGAGCGGGCGCAGTTGGGGAATTTGTTCGGCAGTCGGGGTTGTCCGTTCCGGTGCGCGTATTGCTCGTCGCACGCGATCTGGAGCCGGAAGGTGCGGTATCGCACGCCGGCCAATATTCTGGACGAGATGGCCGATTTGCGGCGGGATTTCGGCGTGGAGCGGTACAGCTTTCTGGACGACACGTTCACGATGAACCGCAAGTGGGCGGGGGACATTTGCGACGGTTTGATCGAGCGGAACATGCGGGCGCGGTGGGGATGTTACACGCGTCTGGACGTGCTGACCGAGCCGTTGCTGTTGAAGATGCGGAATGCGGGTCTGGTCGAGGTGGACGTGGGGATCGAGACGGGCAGTCCGCGGATGGTCGAATTCCTGCAAAAGGACATCAAGCTGGACCGGGTGCGGGAGATGGCCGCGGTCTTGAACAAGCACCATGTGCCGTGGAATTCGTTCATTATGATGGGTCTGCCGGACGAAACGGTCGAGGACACGCAGATGACGATTGACTTCATTCACGAGATCAAGCCGCTGCGGTGCATTCTGAGCGTGTTCACGCCCTATCCGGGAGATCATCTGTTTGAGGTGTGCAAGTCGCGGGGGTTGATTCCCGATCGGCCGGACTGGTCGCGGTATTCGCACCATAGTCCGGAGAACTGCTTCGTGAAGGACATTTCCAAGCCGGAGTTCGAGAAGCTGGTGCGGCACGTGTTCACGCTGATCGACCGGTACAATAACGGGTTTTCGGCGAACTACCGGCTGTTCCGGGCCAACATGCACCTGTATCTGTCGCACCCGGTGCGATTCGTGCAGAAGGCCGGGCGCGCGATGGGGCGGATCGTCAACACGAAATTGCGAACGACGGCGGCGTCGCTGGACCTGGCACGGGTGTCGGGGCGGGGATCGGGGATTTGAGCGGGTCGGACGGGAGTGTTCACCGCAGAGGCGCGGAGTGCGCGGAGGGTCTAAACCCGGCGATTCGAATTCGGCACGAACCGGCGTCCGGGGAAGTTGAAATGGCGGGCGTTGTGCTGTTCGACGGTTGTCGTGCATCGGGCATTTCCGTTCATTCACGGGTGAAAAGAACGTGGTGTCGCGGCGCGCCGGTTGCTGCGCTGGCGGCGGTGCTGGCGGTCGGGAACGTTGTTGCGCCGGCGGCGGCGAGCGAGCGGGTGACGCTGGACGGGCCGTGGACGCGGCTGGTTCCGGGGGAGGCGGCGCTGGAGTTCGGCGTGCCGCGTTCGTTCGATCCGGCGGGCGGGGTGGTGACCTACGTCCGACGGTTCACGCTGGAGAGCGAGCTACCCAACAGCGTGGCGCTGCTGACGTTTGACGGGGTGGTGGGTCAGGCGACGGTGACGCTGAATGGCACCCGGCTGGGCGAGCACGGATCGTACACGCCCTTCTGGTTTGAAGTTTCCGGGGTTTTGAGACCGCCGGGCCGGGAAAACGAGCTGGTCGTGGTCATCGACGACACGCAGGACGCGACGACGGTGCCGTACGCGGACATACCGTGGGTGAACTATTCGGGGATCATCCGCAACGTGTACATCAAGTTCAGCCATCGGGCGGCGATCACCCGGGCCAACATTCAATACACGTTTGACGACGCGTCGTTGACGTCGCTGCACGCGGAGGTGGCCGTCGAATTGGCGGGCAAGCCGGGCGAGGAGATTTCGCTGCTGAGCGCGATTCTCGACGGACAGCCCAATGCGTGGACGGTGGTGGCGGATTCAAGCATGAATGCCCCGGTCCGCATCGGGTCGGATGGGCGGGCGAAGGCGACGCTGCCGTTGAGCGTGTCGGGTTACAAGTTGTGGTCGCCGGACGATCCGAAGCTGTATTTCATGTGGGTGGGGGCGCTGCACGACGGGCTGGGGCTGGACGATGCGTTGCAGCGGGTGGGGTTCCGGGATGTCAGCGTGCGACGGGAAGACATTCTGTTGAACGGCGAGCCGGTTTTTCTGCGGGGGATTACGCGGCACGACATTTACGGGGTGACCGGGTTTTTCGGGACGCCGGAACAGATGGAAGCGGACATGATCCGCATCAAGCGGATGGGGGCGAATTACGTTCGCTTGATTCACTATCCGCATCACCCGCGAATTCTGGAATTGGCCGACGAGCTGGGGCTGATGGTGTCGTGCGAGATCCCCGCGTGGGCGAATTTTTTCGACGAGGCCGTGCGCGACAAGCTGTACGTATTGTACGAGGAGATGATTCTGCGGGACATGAATCACCCGTCGGTGATAATGTGGTTGAGCGGAAATGCGCGGGCCCATCCGCTGCCGTATGCGGCCGAGGCGCAGAAGCTGGCCAAGCGGCTGGACCGCAACCGGCTCGCGTCGTACGTGATCGACAATGATGAGTTCGACCCCGAGGCGGTGGCTGCCGATGTGGCGTTCATTCAAGAGGCCGATCTGGATGTTTATTTGAAAATCACGTTCTGGCTGTATTACCTGGAGTTTCTGCAGGACGCGTGGGCGAATTTTCCGAAGGATCTGCCCATCGTCATCGCCGAGTTGGGATTCGAGGGCAACGACCGCGAGCCCATCATCATCAAGGACAACGGCGACAAGTTTGACGTCAGCGAAGACCGGCAGGTATCGGCGTTGTCGGAGATGTTGGAGGGCTGGCGGCCGCATCTGCCGTTTTACGCCGAGGAGCACATCAGCGGGCTGGCGGTGTACAACTGGCAGGACCTGGATTGGCCGGACATCGGCCGGTTTTTGCCGAATCATGTTCCGAGCATTCATTTCGGGCTGGTGTACGACGACCGCGAAGAGAAACAGGCGGTCGAGACGCTGGAGGCGTTTTATAAATCGCTGCCCGACCGGTACGTCGGAGGTGACGAGGAAACGCGGGCCGATGTCGAGGAACGGTTCGATACCGCGAAGAATCTGTCGGCGACGGTCAATGCCTCGTTTCGCGATTCCGGTCCGTCGATCAGCAGTTCCGGCAATCGGCTGTATTTGGCGTCGGACGGAGCGGATTACATCGGGTTACCGAAGTTGCTGGTGTCCGATCTGATCGACGGTCAATGGACCGAGCCGGAATTGCTGGACATTCCGCAGGAAGCGGAGTTTTTCGCGTTCCGTCGGGCGCCGTGCATTTCATTCGACGAACGCACGCTGTATTTCACCAGGGCGATTCTGAGCGGAATATTCGTGGCGGAGACGCGCATCTGGCAGGCGTCGTACGTCAACGGCCGATGGCTGGCGCCGGTGGACATGGGCGACGCGATTAATTTCCCCGATCTTATCGTGGTCACGTCGGACCCGAGCATCACCATGGAGGGTGACGCGCTGTATTTCAGTTCGGATCGGCCCGGAGGCTACGGCGGGACGGACCTATGGGTGTCGCGGCGATTGAATGACGAATGGCAACTGCCGGAGAATCTGGGAGCGGCGGTGAATTCCGAGCACAACGAGGCCGAGCCGTCGATCGGTCCCGATGGGCGGACGTTGTATTTCACGTCGGGTCGGCCGGGCGGGGTGGGGAGTTCGGATATCTGGGTGACGCATCGTGCGGCCGATGACTGGTCGGAACCGAAGAACCTGGGCCCGATGGTCAATTCGGCGGGTTCGGACCGCGAACCGGAAATATCGAAGGACGGGAATTTTCTGTATTTCACGGGCATCCGCGACGGCGGTCGGGGATTGAGCGACATCTGGTTCGCGGCCGTCCCGGGGGCGCCCGATCCGTCGGACGTGTCGGACGCGGTCACCATCGACATCACCACGAACAACGCGGGGGCGTTGATCGTCGTGACGCCCAGCGACGTGGAGCGGCGGTCGGACGGGGTGGCCGACCCGAACCTGGTGCGGCGGTTCCGCAAGGGCACGCCGATCACGCTGGACGTGTCGCCGATGTACAACGGGATTCGATTCTGGCGGTGGCGGGTGGACGGCGAGCCGGTGTCCGATTCGTCGACGCGGATCGCCCGCGTGGTTACCGCGCCGATTGAGGCCGTGGCCGAGTACGCCATTCCCGTCGCGGCGGCCATCGTCGGTGATGAGCGGGTGACATTTAATGGCACGCCGGTTTCGGAGTCGACGCGGACGTACATGATCGAGCTGTCGTTCCTGGACGGGTCGACGCGCGTCATCCGTAGCGGCGTGGCGTGGTCACTCGATGACGATTCCGCGGCGGGAATCGACCCGGAAACCGGCGTCTTGACGCCGCGCCCGATGAATGGGACGGCGACGATCACGCTGACCGCGGACGTGGATTTCGCGGGATTCGATTTGCCGCGGGCCTCGAAAACCGTCGAACTCGCCGGCGTGGTGGTGGCCGATCCGCTGGGGTCGGACGGACCGGCTGGGTCGGGCGATCCGTCGCCGACGCGGCCGATGTGCGGGGCCGTCGGGTTCATTCCGATGACCATGACCATCATTGGCTGGTTCGTGCTGGGGCTGGTCCGGCCGGCGCGGCGCTTGACGACGGCCCGCATGTCTTGACGATTGAATCGGCCGAATCAACTCGACGACGTGGTTGAGCTCCGTCGCAGATGAAGTCTCGGGGCGGATGGCACAGACAACGGTATTCCGTTGTCCGTGTGCGGTGTGCGTGCGTTGATCAAACCAGGACGCCGCCCGGCGAGAGAGACCACGGGCAAGCGAGTACACCTTGCCCGTGCCACCCGAGGAATAAGCTGCGACGGAGCAGTAGTGCCACATTGTTCCCGGCAGTGCTTGGCCGCCGCGCTTCGTGGAATCCTGCTGCGATCCATCACCGTGACCGCAACCGTAAGGGGTGTATAATCAACTTGGGAGCGGGCGGTGGCGATCGCCGGGTCGGCGCAGGTTGATCCGGAGGAAAGTCCGAACTGGGCAGGGCACGGTGGTTGGTAACGCCAACCCGGGGCGACCCGAGGGAAAGTGCCACAGAAATGACACCGCCTACGTCGGTCCAACGGCGCCGTTCGCGGCGTCCGACGGGTCCGGCCGGCAAGGGTGAAATGGTGCGGTAAGAGCGCACCGCGTCGATGGCGACATCGACGGCAGGGTAAACCCCACCGCCAGCAAGCCCGCGCAGCGGCCAGAGGCGGCCCGCCTCGCCGGCGATTTCGATCGCCCGTAGCCGCGGGTAGGGTGCTTGAGCCGACGGGCGACCGTCGGCCCAGATGAATGATCGCCCGCCGGCGTCGTCGTGCCGTTCGCGGCGCGCGGATGCCGGCGAACAGAACTCGGCTTACAAGCCCGCTCCCTTTTTCTTCCCACCCGTTATTCCGTTCGTAGATTTCACCGCAGAGACGCGGAGGGCGCGGAGAGGAAGCAGGTCATCGAGCGGCGGGCCGGACACCCGGCGCGATCCGAGGGTTCGTTATCTCGTCGCGTTTTCGTCCAAACCACTCCCCGATTCTCCGCGGTCCACGCGAAGAAGGAGGGAATGCTCGTCCCGGCGACGCTCGTGGATTGCTCAAAAGCCCGTTTTAACCACCATCCGGCGGGTCAGTTGCGTCGAGGCCACGAATCGTGTATACTGTGAGTAGTCGAGGCTGGCGCGCACCCATGCACGCCCGTCGCGATCGAGCTTGGCTTCTGATTCGGACGACTAATTGAAAGGCGACCCGGCCACGCCGGGGGACCTGCCGACGAGTAAACCGACGCGGTCAAGCACCTGAAGGTGTTCGACCGCGTCGGTTTTTCGCGCTTCCGATCAGATTGCGGCCGCCGCGATCGCCGCGTTGAGTCTTCGCGGCGGTCAGGAATGCAGGCGTCGCGCACGCGGGTACTTCGAACTGAAACAAGAGCCGGTTCGCCGGCCCATCGCATCGAGAATCGTCTAACCAGTAAAGGAGCGAACCATGCTGAACGTCACGGAAGCTTCACTCTGTCGGCTGTCTCGAAAGCTGACCCGGAAGAAAGTCGCCGCCGACATGGCCTTTCGATTCACGCACACGTCCGCGGGCTGGAGCCTTGGACCGGACCGGGCGCGGTCGGCCGACACGGTGTTCACCCACGACGGCCGGAACGTCCTCTTTCTGGATCAGGCTGTTTCGCGGGCCATGACCCACTTGACGCTCCGCGTGGGCAAGACCGCGACGGGGCCGCGACTCAGGCTGCGGCGCATGACCAACGAGCCGAATTAGTACCATAGCGCCATGGGCGAGTATCCATTCCTGGCGGCGTCGGCCACTTGGTCGCTGGAGACGTGATCGGGCAGTTTCAACCGGGCGCGAAGGGCGGGCAGTCCCGATGCCGGTCGGCGACCGACGACGCGGGGGAGCATCCACGGAGTCCCGTTCGCGGGCACCGGTTTCGAATTCGGCACGGTTCGGCGGCTTCGACGGGATGAACCCCGCGAATGGTAAATCGCATGGTCTGTGCCCTTTGGCGAAAGGCCAATCAGCGGTCGCGGCAGCGCACCGCGGGTGAAAGCATTATCACGCGGAGTACCGCGCGAGCGTGCGACACGCCTGTGGTTCGCGGGAAGGGATTCCCGCGGAGTGTGGGTGCGAGAAGGGATTCTCGCACCAGCGGCTTCGACAGGATGAACGCCTCGAATGGTGAATTGCATGGTCCGTGTCCTTCGGCGAACGGGCAATGGGCGGCCGCGGCGGCGCAGCGCGAATGAAAACATGCTCACGCGGAGTACCGCGAGAGCATGTCACACGCCGATCCCTCCGCGCGTCCATCCTTGCCCTTTCCGCCGATCCGTACGACACTCCTCATGACACGGCTCCTTGTTTGATGGTCTGCCCAAAACCCACCGTCAACCTTGGGGCCGTTCGTCTTGAATTTCAACTAAAAATAGCACACGCCCCGCGAGCATGCCGCCGGCCGCTATCGGTTTAACCGTACGCGAAGCCGTCGCGCGCGCTGGCGAAACGCCTCTTCACCGCCTTCAAGAGTATTGCAGACAAGCTCGCGAATCTCCGCGGATTCCAGCCCACCTGACAGGTACGTGATGGGAGGCAGTTGGCCTGTCGCATGGGAGCCTGCCTGCGCCACGATGATTTGGTCCGCGTCCGTGTTCACAACGAGATTAGCATTGTGCGTCACTAGCAATACTTGCCGCCTGTCCTTGGCGGCGCGGAAGAGTCCAACAAGTTCATCGTAGATTGATTTTGGGTCTAGATTCTCCTCAGGCTGATCGATAATCAGGGGGCGGTCATCTGCATCATCGAGCGCCAAATACAGTAAGAGCAGTACGATTCCGCGCGTTCCGGGCGACAACTTTCGAATGTCGACGCCCTCATAATCGATGCTGTATTGCAGCGAGATGTGGTCCGTGCTGTACAGCCACTTGGCGAAGCGTTTCAGCCAGTCGCGATAGTTTGATTGCTCGGACGGAGGAGCCGTACTCATTTCGAGCAGCTCCCTGTTGTGTTGGCTAACAAAGGCCGACATTGCCTCGCCGACGGCGATAGGATTTCCGGTTTCCCATGCCTTCTTGAGCTTAGAATCCGCCAGACGCTTGAGGGTACCTCGGCCCTGGAGGGTGCCCTGCTTGCGCAGATCAAGCAATTCTTCTCCCCGTTGCGCCCACCGGTCGAGGTCGACCTTACGTCCTACAGTGAAGGCAAGTTTTTGGAGCGCACCCTGCCCGGATTGGATGCGATTCTGCAACGGTGCGTACAGCGCCGTCAACTCAGATTCCTCCGCGACGATCGACTCGAATAGTCGAACGTACGCTGCGACCCGCTCCTGCTGCGCCGTCTTGCGGCGTTCCCTTGCACCCTCGCAGTCCGCGAGTCTCTCCTTTGACCTCTCCAAAGCGGTATATTCTTCGGCGATGCGCTTCGAGAGGACTGCGTACCGATCGGCTGTATCCTTATCCACACTGACAGCTTGCTGAAGGCGATCAATCTCCGCGTCCAGTAGTCCGAGCGGCTGCTGATCGAGCACTGCCTGATCGTCAATCAACGCATCCTTCGGGTCAGCGTCGGTTGGCGGCGGCTTACCTTTCCACCGCTCCGTCGCGCTGGCGTTCTTTTTCAGGCAGGCCGATATCGCGGTGTCAACTTCGCCCTTGTATTCCAAAAGGAAACGTCCCCACTCGTCTTCGTTCAAGCCGCTTGGTTTGTGACGAATCTTGGCCACCCGAAGCATTTCCGGCGCTTGGCGCGTGCGATGATCGCGAACTTCCTCCTTGAGGGACAGCAACGATTGCTTTTGATACGCGAATGACCGCAAGTAACCCCTCACTACCTCGGCCGCGTTTGTCAGGGATACCAGCCGTTTCACCCGCTCCTCGCTGCCCTTCGAAACGAGTTTCGCGCGCTGTGTTTGGTAGCCGGCAATGAGTTTCTCTTTCTCGGCGATCGCCGTTTGGAGCGAACGAACCAGCATCTGCTTCTCGTAATCGACACCTATTCGTTCGGAGAGATCGGCTAAGAGCGTGTATAAGAAGGTCCATTTCACTGACAACTGAGACGTCTGGTCATTAAGTTTATCATTGCCAGATGGATCATGGATTCACTGGTTTCGGTCAGTTCTTCATAGTCCTTGCTGAGGCG
>JABFSN010000038.1 GCA_013140575.1 Phycisphaerales bacterium
CCTCCTGAACCAACGCCACCGCCCGCCGGCGACGACGTTCCAACTCCTCGGCGCTTCCTTGCGGTCTCATGTACCCTTTTATCGTGCCGCGAAGTCATGTTTCTTTAATTAGGCGAAGATCAATAATTCCATGTTCACACGTGGGCGTCAAGTGATTCACGAGACATAAGACGGTCGACCACCGTTTGCGCCAATGGGGATCTGCCTATAGCTCGGTGCAATACCTCCGAGAAGTCACCATCACGGAGTTCCATGAATCCGGAACGACCAGTTGAGAATAACCAAAACTCAAAGGAATATGGCCAAGTTGCACACAACAGAATCTTGGCGCAGCGCGACTCCAGTTCACCCATTGATGGCATAAGACAAATAAAGGTGCTTGCGAGTAGTGCCCAAGGAAGACCAAGTAGACCTACAACAAATCGGCCGCCGAGAAAGCGGCCCGAAAGCCAAGAAAGGCCCAAGAGGGGGGCAATGAACACCATCCAGACGAGCGAAATGGGAATAAGCAGAAGTCCGAAGGTCAAGTTCACGATGAGGCCAAGGACCAACGTGGTGCAAAACTGAATGGGAATTAGCACGATGCTGAACAAGCCGTCCAAGAAAATGTAAATCTTGTTTACAGCCATCGTCGTCTCTTCGCGATGTCGGGTTCAGCACAACCCGCTGGACACTCGACCAGCACCCAACGCCCGCTCAATACTCAGCCGATCCCCATACAGCCGGTGGCCAAGCTGCTTCGTCCCGACATACGTGTCTCCTTTTTTTCGAGCGGACCCCATTTCGGGTTTTGCGGTGCCCGAAACCAACGATTTCAAGAATCGATGTTGAGTCATGCCCGGATGCGCGCGGTCCGCCCCTATTCATGGAAGTTAACGTCCCGGTGTCCGCGACGCAATCGCGTCACTTCGGTGTAGGTCGGGTCATCGCCCCGACATTCGCTCAACCGGGCGGGACGTGTCGTGTCGAAAGGGCGTCCGGTCGATGACCCGGCCTACGATACTGTTTGTGCCGCGGTTCAGGCCGAGGGCCTGTTCGTGGGTAGCCGGGGGTGGAGGGCGCGGGAGCGAGCGACACGCCCGGAACGTCGCCCGCGGGGAATCCGACGCCGAAGGGGTCGTCGTGGCGTCGATGCGTTGGGTCGTCGTAATGACGACCACGCCTTCGGCGTGGGTTCTTTAATTTCGTATTCGATCCGGGGGTCGCGCTGCGCTTGACCCCCGGCTACGGACGACGAGGCCTTCGGCCTCAATGGAACCTTGCGAACATCTCCGGCTTCGGACGGAGGGGCCTTCGGCCTAACAGCCCATCCCAGAATCCCCCTCACCCTACCCTCTCCCCCGGGTACGGGGGAGAGGGGGAAGAGGGAACGACGATTTTGGGATAGGCAGTAAACACATACGCGGAAGTGTTGAGGCAACAGCGCGTTTGAAGCGTTCGCCCGGCCGATTCCTGCGCCCCTGCCGGGGCGGGGATTTGTTGGGGACGGGGACCACGGGTTGCGCTCCGCTGCGCTCGCTTCACCCGTGGCTACATACCTTCGCCCCATCCGGGGCGGGGTCGGTGCCGAACCGGGGCATTGGTGCGTTGGTGCCCCATCCCTTGCGGAGCAAGGCGCGGAGGATATCCGGTGCCCGGTTGGGTTCGAATGTTACGGCTCGAGCGTCGTCCGTCGCCGAAGAGTTCTCCCACCCCCTGCTGAGGGGTAGGGATGAGGCACCTGCGCACCTGCGGCCGTGGTCGGTGGCTGACACCATGCCCATTTGCTGATTACAATACGGGGGCAATCGACGAACCGTAATCGGCGTTTGCCTTGATCGAGGAGTACCATGCAAATCAAAAGGGTTGTTCATCGGGGGGACTTGGCGGCGTTCGCGTGCGAGGGCGGGCGGGCTATGCGGACGAGGTTATCGCGGGCGCGTTGGGTGGGATTGGCCGCGGCGTTGCTCACCGGGATATCGGGGGGCGTTTCATGCGCCGCGACGGCGACGACCCAGGATCCACCGAAACCGCAGTCGTTGCCCAACACGTCTCCGCAGGCGATCGAGGACTATCTCAAGGCCGCCGAAAAGGGCGACAAGGGGGCGTATCTGCTGCTCGGGCTTCTTTATCAGGACGGCCGGGGCGTGCCGAAGGACGACGCGAAGGCGTTTCAGTGGTTCACCAAGGCGGCCGAGGCGGGCATCGCGCCGGCGATGACCAATCTCGGCGTCATGTACATGGACGGGCGGGGCACGCCGAAGGACGCGGTCAAGGGGCTGATGTGGCTGCAAACGGCCGCGCAGGTCAAACACCCGGAAGCCCTTTTCAATCTCGGCGTTCTGCACGAGAAGGGCAACGGGGTCGAGAAAAACATGGGCCGGGCGGTCGGTTTCTATCAGGGGGCGGCGGAATTGGGGCACGGCGGGGCGATGTGCAATGTGGCCCTGTTGATGGAGACGGGGAACGGGGTCGAGAAGAACGAGAAAGCGGCCATCGAATGGTACCGCAAATCGGCCGACAAGGGCGTGACCCAGGCCATGATCAACCTGGGCACGATGTATTCGGACGGGCGCGGAGTGACAAGTGATGACACCCAGGCGGCTTCGTGGTATCGCCGGGCAGCGGAACTCGACGACCCCAACGCCATGGCCTTGCTCGGCGGATTGTATTCGGCCGGACGGGGCGTCCCGCACGACGATGCGACGGCGGTCGATCTGTTCCGCAAGGCGGCCGAGCGGGGGGTCCCCGACGCGATGGCCAACCTCGGCGTCATGTATCAAGCCGGCCGCGGCGTGACGCAAGATTACAAGACCGCGATGGAATGGTTCCGCAAGGCCGCCGACGCGGGCAGTGCCGACGGCATGTTTTACGTGGCGTTCATGTACGCACGGGGGATGGGCGTCGAGGCCGATGCGTCCATGTCCGACCTGTGGCTTCAAAAAGCCGCGGCCGCCGGCAGCGAAAAGGCCCGCGAATTCATCGAAAAGGCGAACACGACGAAACCCGACCCTCCGAATTGACATGGCCTGTCACTACCGACCGGTCGGAAGCAAGGCGGTGCCGCGCATTCTCGGACCCCAACGGGGTCGCGGCCTCCAGCCCAGGGTTGCGCCGCAGGCGCTACCCTGGGTCCGGACGCGACGTATACCGGCAACCCCGACGGGGTTCCGGCCCGATCCCGAAACCGGCATGGAATACGCGCGGCGCGCGCGATCGAAAACGGCCACAACCCCGTTGGGGTTGGCATTTCCACGGCGATGTTTTCCCAGGGTAGCCGCGGGGCGCGGCAACCCTGGGCTGAAAGCCGCAACGCCTTCGGCGTTGACCGGGGCGACGAATTTCCCCGGTACGAGCGGAGTCGCCGCCCTTTCCCCTCTCCCCTGTACTCGGGGGAGAGGGTAGGGTGAGGGGGCTTCCGGTTTTGGCGATTGGCTTCGTTCGCGCGTCGATCGCCGGCGCGCAGGCAATCTTGACGATTCCCGAGACTGCGGGCAATCTATGACCCAATGGCGGAACTTCGCGATGAAGAAACCGGCACAATCGTCTACGTCCTCGGCGCAGGCTGTTCCAAGGATTGCGGCGCACCCCTGATGCGCGAGTTCATGGATCGAGCACAAAGGCACGCCTATCGACCTGAGAGTCAGTTTCTCGCGGACTACGTAGCACTCTTCAGTTTTCGTGAACAGTGCCGTCGAGCATCTGATAGACTCCATCGCGGTTGGTTTGACATCGAAGAGATATTCACACACTGGTTGCGTCGTTATTTGGCTTCCAATGCCTCTTGTCGCGCGAGACGAATCGGGCAAGGTTCGCGAGATCTGGGAAGAGCGACGCTTCGTGTACCGCAAGTCGATCCAACTCTTCTCGAATTTGGACCTTGCTCCATGACGGTATGTGCGCACACAACAAGAGACTCCCGTGCTCCGCAGAACGCGGCATCAGTTCTTCTCGCCATGCCTGCAAAGACAAATCGTTTCCATGGAGCGTAAAGGTGGACTGCTGAACGAGATGACGCAAATCGCGTTGGCACGGCACCACGGCAATGACCCTTCGAATGCTCGGAACTTTGTCATCAAATGCGGGTTCAACAAGGTCGGCAACCACTTCATTGTCCTCTGTGAGACAAATCAACCCGTCCTCGTCGGCCACCATCTTGTTCAGTTTCATCGGATTCAGAACCCAGATCGCGCCGGCTCGATCATCGTCGTCTACGTGTGGCTCTGTCGCAAAATACGCGGCCACGAGTGGCGATAGCGTCCAGTCAAGCAGGCGCGTCGGTAGTCCGTAGTGCTGGGCGAGCGCGAGCCAGCTGCACAAATCGCCTTCGACTGGACTATTCATGTATCGGATTGGAGCGTGAGTCCTGAAGTCATTCAACATTGATCGCTCGTCGCCCTTGCACGACTTCCTGAATACGGCCGGCGTCAGATCCCATTCAAACCGACGGTGTCCGCGATAGAAGCACGTCGTTCCAAAGGACTTTGATTCATGGATCAACTGTCCGATGTCTTGTATGACGTGGGATGGAATTCCATTCAAGCTCGCTTGGTCACCGAGCATTGGCGAAAGCGGTTTGAGTGGTTCGTTCGGATTATTTCGGTATCCCCAGGCGTCCGGGGTTGATCCTGGCGTCATTCGGACAAACTCGACCAAATCATACCGATCCTGGTTCGGCCACTTGACAGTCCACCATCCTTCTTGAATACCATGTTGTGCCATGGCTGTTCGATATTGGATATCTCAATGCAAGGCAAGCGCGAGCGTTGGTTCCCGAAATGACCGGTTCCGCCATCGAGCGCTATTCCGCGAGCTTGCGCAAGACGTCGCGGTCCTCGCGCATCACGCTTTCGGCCGCGGCCATTTGGTCGGCGAACGCCGGGTCAAACGGTGTCAGCTCAATTCCCTTCGGCGTCTCCAGAACGTACAGCACGTCGCCCTGCCGGACATGAAGTCGTTCGAGTACTTCACGGGGAAGGACCACGCCCGCGGAATTCCCCACGCTTGTGATCTTTAGCGGATGCACGGACCTCCCTCGCGGGTTATCGAGTCGTCAGCCATTGTAACCTTGGTAATAACCCGAATCAATGACTTGAAGCAACCGACCAGGTTTCAGGACTTTCGCGAGCGAAACGACTATCAATGCAATACACCGCAAGTGTCCGGCTTCGTGGACGAAGCGGTGTTGCCAGTCGCGCATGTGGGCTGATGGACTGCGATTCATTCAATCGACCCGCCGAAAAACCGCCGCGGCGTCGTGACCGGTGAAGCCCGTGGACACCTTCAACAGCGTGCGAACCTCTTTCTCGATCGTCTCGGTCGCCAGCGGCACGGGCAGTTTGCCCGACGTGGGACGGGAATTGAGCGTGGCCGGCACGCAGCCGTGGCGCATGGCCTGCAGGCTGCCGATCAGTTCGACGATGGCGCTGGCCGCGAGCATGTGGCCGACGTGCGGCTTCAAGACGGTTGCGACGGCGTTCTTCGCCCGGCCGTTCAACGATGTTTTCAATGATACGGCCTCGTAACCGTCGGAAGTCGGCGTTGAGGCGCCGTGCGGCACGATCAGGTCGATCGATTCGGGCGACGTGCCCGTGGATTCCAACGTCGAGGCGATAACCCCGGCCAATCGATTGGCCCGCACGTCGGGGATGGAATGCTTCCAACCCTGCTGGGCGAATCGGCCGCCGACGTACTCGGCGTAGGGGGTCGCCCCGCGGCGTTCGGCCGACGACAGCGACTCGAGCACCAGCGCCCCCGCGCCCTCGCCGACGTAGAAACCCGTCGACTGCGCGTCGAACGGACGCATGGTCGCGTCGGCCGCGTATAACCCGAGTTGCCGGAACCATTCAATGCGCACGGCCGTATCGAACGCCTCGCCGCCGGCGACGATCATCACGTCGGTCTCGCCGCAGCGGATGCGTTGGGCGGCCAATTCGATCGCGTACATGCCCGACGAGCAGGCGTTGTGCACAGACGTGGAAAACCCGTGGAAGCCGAACGCCTTGCCCATCACGTGCACGTACAGAAACCCCTGCGTGTTGTAGTATTGCGGGGCCAACGCCTCGTAGACCTGCGGCGGTTTGTCGGGCGACAGCGTCGCGCAGGTCTCGAACAGGCCGACGACCGCCCGTTCCATGCCCGGGGCTTCAAACGCCTGAATCGAACCGATGGTGTTGTTCGCCCGATCGTAGGTCAGCCGGGCGTCTTCGATCGCCAGGTCGATCGCCGCCAGTGCATACGCAAGATCGCGATAGCCCGCGTAGTCCTGGCGTTCGAGGAATTCGTGGTGCGGCTTGATGATAGGCAGCGCCGGCGGCATGGACGCCATGGGAATTTGCACCTCCTTGCCGAAATCGAGGTGCAACTGCCGCGGCTCGACCACCGACCGACCGGCGCGCAGCGCCTGCCAGAACGGCCCGGCGCCGATGCCGATCGACGTCACCGGCCCCACGCCGGTAATCACCACCCGTCTGTCATTTCCGCCCGTCATCCATCCACCGTTCCATTACAGACGAATTCGGATTATCCACAGATTTCACAGATTAACACAGATGAATTCGGATGAATTCAAATGAATCCCCGCCCGGAGGGCGCTCGATTTTAGCCAGGGACTTCAGTCCCTGGACGACGCCCCCAATAACTCCCTCGCCCGGAGGGCGAACGTAACGGATATCCAGCTTGCGTACCCCCCTCGGACCAGACCCCACTGCAGTCCATTCTTGAAAGTTCTCCGTGTTCCTCTGTGCCCTCTGTGGATAGCCTTGCTCTTTCGACGTTTTCGGTCCCTTCACACTCTTCGAGCCTTTCTCCGCAATCGGCCGTCCTCTTTGCGTCCTTTGCGTTATGTCCCTCCCCCTCTTCAATCTGCGTCAATCGGCGCATTCTGCGGATTCTTCCCCTTCGCGCGGTCTCGATCACGCGGCGGTCACGATCACACTGCTGTTATACCCCCCGAAACCGGCCGAATTATTCAACGCCGCGCGCACGCGTGCGTCGCGCACCCCGTCCTTGACCGCGTCCATTTCGCACGGCGATAGGACCTCCCGCAGATGCCACGTGGGGATGATCTTCTGATGTTCCAGCGTCAGCACGCAGACGGCCGCCTCCAATGCACCCGCGGCCCCCATCGTGTGACCCGTCAACGCCTTCGTCGAGCTGAACGGCGTCCCCGGCCGCAGGCATTCGTTCATCACCTTGGCCTCGATCATATCGTTCTGCGGCGTGCCCGTGCCATGCGCGTTCACG
The DNA here is from genome assembly GCA_013140575.1 of Phycisphaerales bacterium. Taxonomy (GTDB): domain Bacteria; phylum Planctomycetota; class Phycisphaerae; order UBA1845; family UBA1845; genus JABFSN01. The sequence continues at coordinate 7,225 of JABFSN010000038.1, forward strand.
TAGTCGATGTCGGCCGCGGTCATGCCGGCGGTGGTCATTGCTCCGCGGATCGCCCGCCGCAAGCCGTCGCCTTCCGGATCGGGCCGCGTGGGGTGATAGCTTTCCGACGTCATCGCCCAACCCGCCACCTTTGCACGAATACGCACCCCGCGAGCCCGCGCGCTCGACAACCGTTCCAACACGAAAACCGTCGCCCCCTCCCCGACGAAGAGACCGTCGCGGTCCTTGTCGAACGGCCGGCACACATCGGCGGCCGTCAGCCGCAAGCGCATGAACCCGATAAACGCCAACCGGCTGAATCCGTCGGACCCGCCGGCCAGCGCGATGTCGCAGTGGCCGCTGCGCAGCGCTTGGCACGCGACCGCGATGGCCATATTCCCCGCGGCGCACGCCCCGTACACATCGGTCGCCCGCCCGCCCGATCCGACGTCGGCCTGCACGGCCCGCGCGATGCACCCCGGCCGGCCGTTCATGATCTCGTGGACGTGGGCGTCGTTCAGCCATTCATCGGCGCCGGCGAACAGCCTGTTTTCGATGAACTCGGTTTCGCCCATGGTCGTGCCCATGATGACATCGGTGCGGGCGTCGGCCGTTAATCGCGGTTCCAGCCCGGCGTCCGCCATCGCCTGCCGCGCGGCCGACACCGCCAGTTGCGACGCGCGTCCGCCGTGGACGGTGCCACCCATTGGCTCCTCAATCGTGCAGGCCACGTGCCGCGGTAATTCCGCTGTGTCGAACGACGTGACGGATTTAGCGCCCGATCGGCCGGCGCACAACGACGACCAGAACGCGTCGACGCTGCAGCCGACGGGTGACTGAATGCCCAATCCGGTGATGACGACTTCTTCCGGCATGCCTCGTATGCCCGCCTCGACGGGCCCTTTTCGGATGGGATCGGGTGGCTCGCCGCAGCCATCAGAACCGCGGACGCAAGTCCGGGGCCGACCGGGGACCGGTATCCGACCGCACCCTGCGATGAACCGCCCCAACATGCGGCCCGCCACTTGCGTGGCGGGTTCTGATCAGGACGCCCCGACTGCAAATTCAAATCAGCCGGGGCGGTAGTTTCGCACGTGCGTCGCCGAAACGCAAAAACGGTCTACCGACCGTTTTCCGGGTTCGGATTCGCCAACACCGCCGGGCAAGAAAACAGGCACGCCGTTGAATTCGCCACCCGCGCTGCCTCGAGGGCGCGGGGCCGGCGTGCCCATGCACAAGCCATCAGGCGGCCGCCAGCCGCTGGGCCATCATCTCGAAAATGTCGTTCAACGACGTGACCCGCTGCACCACCGTTTCCGGAAGTTCCATTCGGATCGTGGATTCAATGGTGGCCAGCAGATGCACCGCGTCCAGCGAATCGAGACCCAATTCCGGCAACGGCTTGTTCAGGTCCACTTCCTCCGGCGACACCTTCAATGCGCCCGCCACCCATTCGAGAATTTCCTGCTTGGCCGCCAGTAGATTCACCATGATCTTCCCCCGTTAGCCCGCCGCACGCGCCGCCCGGACAGTTACCGGGTCGGACGCGTTTTTCGTTTCATCGCCTCTTAACGCCGAAAACGGATACGAAACATTCGCCACCAGCCAGTCGCGAAGTTCTCCTCGCCAACGGCGATAACCATCGACCCCGCCATCGCATCGCACGCGTGCCTCGATGACATCGCACTGGGCGATCGCCGCACGAATGGCCCGCACCCGCGACACATCCAGCGCGGTTAACATCTCCGCGAAGTACGCCTCGTCGCATCGCGCCCGGGCCTTGTAGCCGAAACACATTCCCAGCAACGCGTCTGCATGCCACGCCCGCGGCAGCCGTTCCACGACCGCCAATCCGCGATGCGGCCGATCCGCCGTCGCGAACACCGCCGCCAACCCCAGACCGGCCGCCGTATCGGGCGCGTACAGCCCGAACGAGCGAATCGCGCCAATCAGCGCGTCAACGTCGTCCATGAACCGAAACCACAAACTCCGCCCAAGGCCCTGATAGGCCACGTGACGGGCGTACCCGTCCAGTTGCTCAAACTTCCGAGTGTAGGAACTCGTCGCGGCAAAATCAAAAAACCCATGCTTGAATCCATATCCGTCCCAGAAAAGCGGGCCGAGAAGCGGATCAAGTTTGTTCACCACCGCTGCCATTCGTAGCGGCGAGTGATTGCGCATCGCGGACCAAAAGCCGAGGCCCACGTAGTGCAGGTACGCGAATTCAGTATTAGTACAAACAATATCTGATTCGAACAACTCCGGTGAAAAACGCCCCACGGCCCGTACTGGGTGCCCCATCGCGGCACCTTCATGGGCGAATGGCCGGTACATGGGTGAAATTCCGTTGCAAACCGCCTTCCAGCGTTCGGCTGACGGGTGTGATATCATCGTGTTGAAACCCATGGCAAACGCCCGGCAAACCCCATCGACGCTGGCTTTATCCGCCCCGTCCGATACGCGAAACCCCAAGCGCTCGGCGCTCATTTTTTTGGGACTGATGCGCGCCGGCCACAGAAGGATTCGCCAAACGCCGGTTACGATGACCGAAACCGCGGTGGCGGTCGCGGCGACGACGATCCACATTGAGTTGGCCATGCTGTGCGCCGTGTACGAACGATCGAACCGTTGACCTGGGGCTGCCCGATGCGCGTTTCATTCTAGCCCCATTCGTATCCAAGTACAAATCCCATCTGTAGTTACACGCAATTCCGCGGGGCGCGAAGTTCAACGGGCCAACGCCGGTGTACTTCACGAAACCAGCGGGTCTTGTTACCCTCGGCGGAGGATGCTAATGAACCGGGCTCGGCGCAGGCCGCGAACGGTCGGGGCGCTTCCCATGGTCGAGGGGTATACGCGATATGATGGTTAATCCTGTCCCATCCCGAGCGCGCGGCGGACTCGCGGCGATGCTCGGTGCGTTGGTTATGGTCGCCGTGCCGCACGCGGGATGCCGCGAGGGGTCCACGAGCGGGGCCACGAAAAAAGAAGTGAATCCTCCGACGGGTTCGACTGCGTCGGCGCCGGCGGCCGGCACGTCGACGGACAGTCTTCCGGCGGTCGGGCGAGTCGGCACGCCATCGCCGTCGGGAAACAACTCCGACGGCTTGGTGAAACTGGACGGCCCGATTCCGAAGCCGGGCGTATCTCCCACGGCCGTGGAAGTTGCGAAGCTGATCCGGGCGGGGATTGAGAGCGGCGAATTGGGGAACATTGACGGGGCCATCGATCGGTTCAAGACGGCGCTGACCATTGACCCGGAATCGCCCGACGCGCATGCCCAGCTGGGGGCGGCGTTGGGGATCAATGGGGATCGCGCCGGCGCGGTGCTTCACCTGCGTGAAGCGTGCCGGATCAGTCCGACGTATGGTCCCGCGTGGAGCAACCTGGCGTTCGCGTTGCTCGAACAGGGAACCGCGGACGAATTCACGGAAGGGCTGCAGGCGGCCCGGAAGTCGGTCGAGCTGGAACCCAATAATGAATCGGCGAGATTTCTGTTGGCCGCGGCGCTGGATCGCGCGGACAAGAGCGCCGAGGCCGTCGAACATCTTGCGATTCTGATCAAGAATCACCCGGAGGATATCCCCACGCGACTGCGCTACGGGATCGCCCTGCGCCGTTCGGGCAAACTGACGGAAGCCGTCGGCGTGTTCAATGAAATACTGGCCCAGAATGACGACGTGGCGTTCGGATACGTTGGTCTTTCGGAGACGTATCTGGAACTCGAGGACGTCAAGGCGGCCGTGGACACGGGGGTGAAGGCGGTGGAACTGGATCCGTACTCGGCCGACGGGCACGTGGCGCTGGCCAATGCGTATATCGAATCGGGCGACGCGGAGAAGGCGTTGGCATCGGCCCGCGACGCGGCGCGTCAGAACATCAGCGATGCCCGGGCGCATTACATCATGGGGCGGGCGTACCACGAACTCGGGCGGCGCACCGAGGCATACGAGGAATATGACTACCTGCGGCGCATCAACCGGCCGCTGGCGGGGGCATTGATCGGTCTCTTAAGACCGGAAACCGCCGCGCCGCCGGCGGCTCCGAACGGTGAAGAGGCTGCGCCCGCGAGTGACCCGGCGGACAATGCCGGTACACCCGTCGGTGTCGGGGTAACGGATGATAAGCCCGACGCCGCAAAAATCGGCGACGAAGGCACCGCCGCGGACGATTCGAAGCCGAAGGGTTAACTCGACTCGCAGGTGCTGGTAATGTCTGAAAGTTGTCATTCTGAGCCCGCCCCCAGCGGGCGAAGAATCTCACCCGCCCGGCAAGATTCTTCGGTCGCTGCGCTCCCTTAGAATGACAGTTGGGTCGCTGCGCTCCCTCAGAATGACAGACGATGGCTGATTCCCAATCTTCACCGGTGCCGACTCGCATTCAATGGCGAATCCTGTAATGCGTCTTGGCCATGCCGCTGCGGTATAATCACAGTAACTGTTCAGCCATTTGCAGTGCCGGGAGTGTGAAATCCGCAACGGCGTATCGTAGGGCGGGTTTCACCCGCCGCCGCGCCGCAGAGCTTCACCGGTCGGACGGCGGGTGAAACCCGCTCTACAAATGAGCCCGGCAGTACACCGGGGCGTTGCGACATTGCAATCGGCTGAACTGTTACTCATCACATTTGACGGCCTGCGAGAAGCCCATCAGCGGGCTCGACATGCCCGATGCCGGCCTCCGTCGCCGCGCATGGTGTTCACGCCGGTGCCGCACAGCACCCACCCGGCCCCGGGCATTCTCGACGCCTCCACAGTGGGTGGAATACCCCAAGGTCGCCGGGAACGGCTACTCATAAGCCCGGCGGCACGATCGGTCTCGCGAGGCTCGACGAGTTCGGCCGACTCGCCCCGTGCTTCGCCGGCTCGCCTACTCCGCTGCATTCCGGACACCGGCTCGCGAAATCGCCCGACTCACACGTTGCGGGGCGGGACACTCGCAATCAAACACACCGCCAAACCCCCACGGTCGGGCGAGTTCGATGGGGCGGTGGAACTAGCGGGGGTAGGACTCGAACCTACGACCGGGAAGTCGCAAGGCGTGCAATCACAAGGGGTTGCGCAAATGACGACAGACGCCTGGACCAAATACGGGACCAAAAGTGCGCCGGAACCCGCCGGAATGAACGATCGCACCGACCCGGAATTAGCGGCCGTCGTCGCGGCGTGGCCGACGCTGCCGGACGCGATCCGGGCGGGCATCGTGGCGATGGTTCGGGCGGCAGCCAAGGCCTAATACCGTGATGCCTCTCGAATGTGTCGGACAGGGCAACCCTGATGCAGTTGCAGAACTTTAGTCATATCTACGCCCGTCGGTGTGTCCATTCTCATGGATGACGACGGGGG
>JABFSN010000008.1 GCA_013140575.1 Phycisphaerales bacterium
TCCGTTGACCGCGCCCCATCGTCAACAGCGCGTCGATCGCCCGAATCCCCGTCCCTATCGGTGCCTCTACCGGCCGCCGCCTCAACGCCGCCGGCGCCGCCGCATACGCCGCGTAATGCGCCTGCGCGTGCATCGCCCCCCGCCCGTCGATCGGACGCCCCATTCCGTCAAGGACCCGCCCCAACAATCCCCGCCCCACCGCTACTCCGTCCGTCGATGCCGAACTCCGCACTTCATCCCCCGGCCCCGTGCCCTGCACATCGCTCATCGGCATGATGATCGCCTGCGGACCCCGGAACCCCACCACCTGCGCCGAGATGGACTCGCCATTCGCCGTCCGAATCTTGCACGCCGCCCCCACCGGCAACCGCAACCCCTCCGCGACGATCGTCAATCCCGACACCTCGCACACCCGGCCGCTCACCCGCGTCAATCGCGCCCGTTCGACCATCGCCAGTTGCTCGTGAAACAACGCCGTCATTTCTCGTGTGCCCCGCCGGTCTGATTGGAAGTCAGTTGCTCTCTGCATTTTCCATAGCCCCGTAGGGGCGGAAGTCAGTAGCCGGGGGCGCTAGCCCCCGGTTCAATCGCTCCAGACAAGCCAGCCCCGGAGGGGCGGCGGACTGTAGCCACGGGTGGAGCGATGCGCAGCATCGCGCAACCCGTGGACACCGTCGCGCATCCAATTCCGCCCCGGCAGGGGCGGAGGAGCCGTCGTGGCAAATGCCAGGCACGTACGTTGCTCTCCGCTGTTCGCCTAAATAGAACCACAGAATACGGAAACCGATTCCATCATGACGCGTTTTTCTTCGCCCGCAGGGCGCACGATAATAGCCAGGGGCTTCAGCCCCTGGTCTGGGTTCCCCCTTGCCTCCCGTCCGGAGGACGGACGAAACCCGGTTTCCCTTTTGTGTGTTCCTATTTAGTCCCCTGATCCACCACCTCGGACTAATTAGCCCCGGAGGGGCGACAGAACCGCGGAATACGCCATCTTCCGATTGCACCAAAACGCACGACGATTGATCCACCGAGCGCATTCTCATCATCCCAGCAGCAACTCCACCATTTCCGCGTATTGCGTCTCCAGCGTCGCGTCGACCCGCACCGTATTCGATTCCACCACACAACCGCCCGGCTCAATCGTCGCGTCGTCCGTGATTCGAATGTGTCGCCGATCATCCAGACTTCGCCGCACGTGATCCGCGTACTCCCCGACGGCCTCATGATCCATCGGATTCACCCGGACCAGCAGGTCCGTCCACTCACCCACGCCGTCAATCGCCGCCCGCACCTTGTGCAACGCGACCTCGCGATCCGTCTGCCCCGCCGACTTTGCCATCCGACCGGCCAACGCCACCGCGAACCCCAGCAGGTCTCGCTCCGCCCGCTCCAGCAGTTCTTGCTTGCCCGCTTCAAACGAATTCGCCAGTTGCGTCAACAACGACGCCAGATGCGATTGCTGCGCCGCGAACTCCTCCTTCGCCATTCGGTACGCCTCGTCGTGTCCCTCCCGCAGACCGGCCTCACGCCCTTCCCCATGACCCTCCCGGAATCCCGTCGCCCGTGCTTCCGCCCGGAACTGCACCGCCTCCCGATTCGCCTCCTCAGTGATTTCCGCCGCGCGATCCAGCGCCGACTGCAGCGTGGCCCGCGCCTCGGCCATGTGGTCCCGCAGCGCCAGGTGCTTAAACCGCGTCTTCAGCTTGAGCGCCGCCCCCGCCTTGATCACCGTCCCCACGTCACCCGCCTCCCATCACGCACCCGATCACGACAGTCTTACCCTTCACACCTCTCTTACCCTTTCCACCCTTCACACTCTTCACACTTTTCCCACCCTTCACACGCTTCCCACTCTGCTAACTCTTCCCACTCTTCACACTCTTCTTCCTCTTCACACCCTTCCTACCTTTCACCTTCTGCTCTCCGCGCTCTCCGCGCCTCTGCGGTGAACTCTTCCCTCCGCCCCTCTGTCCCTCCGTCCCTTCCCTCAACCCACCAAATCCGATTCCCCGCCTCGGCCCGAAATAACGATCTCGCCCGCGTCCTCCAGACGCCGCACCACGTCCACGATCTTCTGCTGCGCCCCTTCCACATCCGACACCCGTACCGGACCCATGTATTCCATGTCTTCTCGAATCAATTGCGCCGCCCGCTCCGACATGTTCTTGAAAATCTTCTCCCGCAACTCCGTGCTCGCCGTCTTGAGCGCCAGTCCCAGTGCGTCATTCTCCACTTCCTTCAACATCGATTGAATGCCCTTGTCGTTGACCAGCATGATGTCCTCGAACACGAACATCAGCCGCCGGATCTTCTCCACCAATTCCGGGTCGTCCGCCTCCAGCGATTCCAATATCCCCTTCTCCGTTGCCCGGTCCGCCAGATTCAACATTTCCGCCACCGATTCCACCCCCCCGGTCACCTGGAAGGTCTGCGACACGATCCCCGACAGCCGCATCTCCAGCCCCTGTTCGACCTCCTTGATTACCTCCGGATTTGTCTGATCCATTTTTGCAATCCGCGACACCACCTCCAGTTGCTTCGCCGCCGACAGTCCGCTCAAAATGGAACTCGCCTTGGCCGGTGGCAGATGCGCCAGGATCAGCGCAATCGTCTGCGGGTGCTCGTCCTGAATGAACGTCAGCAGATTCGCCGAATCCGTCCGTTGCAAGAACGCGAACGGCTGCTTGAACACTTCCCCCTCTATGATCTGTACGATGCGATGCGCCTCTTCCCGCGGCAGCGACTTCTCCAGCAACGACCGCGCGAACGCCACGCCCCCCTGGTCCACGTAGCTGCTCGCCATCGCCACGTTGTAAAACTCGGACATGATCGCGTTGCGCGCCCGTGTATCCACGCCCTCCATCGTCGCCACTTCGCGCGACAACAGTTCCATCAAATCGGCGTCCAGCATCGCCATGACCTTCGACGCCGCATCCGCGCCCAGTGCCACCAGCAGAACAGCCGCCTTCCGCAGGCCGCTCATTCCGCTCGCCGTTCCTTCCTTGGCAGTCTTCACTGACACGTCTTCGTCCCTCCACGATCGTTACCGCGCGCCGCCCCGCTCCCGCGGCGCGTGCCCTCTTCCCCGGCTTCTACCGCGCCTCGTCCGTCCACCGCCGAATCAACCGGGCCGCTCCCTCCGGATTCTCCTGAACAAACCGCGACACTTGCTGCGTCAGCTCGTCCCCCCGGATCACGTCCTCTTGAATCTCCACCCCCGTCAACGCGCTGAAATCGCCCGGCATCGCGCTCCCGATCGGCGGCGGCGACGCCGTCAGCGTGATCCCTTCCGTTCCCCCCGCATCTCCTTCCTCAACGGTCATTCCCTCCATCGACGCCGCCTCGCGCGCCGACCGTCGCGCCAACCGCGCCAGCATCATCAGTCCGACCAATGCCATCGCCCCCAGCCCGCCCTCCGCCC
>JABFSN010000022.1 GCA_013140575.1 Phycisphaerales bacterium
GGTCGAGGGATACCCGGTGTATGCGGTGCATCAGGACGCGATGGCGCCGATGGCGTTGTTCGCGGCGATGGATGCGTGCGGGGGGGATTACAGCGATGCGATCGTCCGGGGGGTGCAGTGGATGCTGTCGGCGCCGGAATTGATCGGCGGGTCGCTGATCGATCGGGAGGCGGACATCATCTGGCGGAAGGTGGCACGTCATGAGCCGGGGAAACTGTCGCGCGGGGCGCAGGCGCTGGCCAGCCGGGTGCATCGGTCGTTGCGCGTGCCGGGATTGGGGAAGATGTTTCGCGCCGGACGCATCGATTATGAATCGCGGCCGTATCACATGGGGTGGATTCTGCACGCGTTTTCGCCGTCGCGGATGGAACAATGGCCGGTGACGCGGGCATGAACCCGACGATCACATGGGAGCGGAAGCCCTTGTTCGGCGTGCCGATCGATGGGTTGACGCTGGCGCAGGTTCTGGACCTGATCGACGAGACGATCCGCGCGCGCGGGCGACTGCTGATCGGGGTGGTGAACGTGGCCAAGCTGGTAAACATGCGGCGGGACGCGTTGCTGCGTGATTCGGTTCTGTCGAGCGATGTGGTGTTGGCCGACGGGGTGCCGGTGGTGTGGGCGATGCGGTTGTTACGGCGGCGAGTGCCGGAGCGGATCGCGGGCGTGGACTTGATGACGGCGATGCTGGAGCGGGGGAACACCAAGGGCCATCGGGTGTATTGCCTGGGGGCCACGGACGAAATCTCGCGGATCACGGTGGAGCGGTTTGGTGAACAATATCCCGGGGTGCGTATCGTCGGCCGGCGGGACGGGTATTTCAAGAAGGAAGACGAGCCACAGGTGGCGGCGGAGATTAAGGCGGCGGGGGCGGACATATTGTTCGTGGCGATGAGCCCGCCGAAGAAGGAGCAGTTTCTGGCGCGGTGGTTCGAGGAGATGGGCGTGCCGGTGTGTCACGGTGTGGGGGGGGCGTTCGACGTGATGGCCGGCAAGGTGAAACGGGCGCCGGAGTTGTGGCAGCGGGTGGGAATGGAATGGTTTTACCGGGTGTTGCAGGAGCCGCGGCGGATGTGGAAGCGGTACCTGGTGACGAATACGCTGTTTTGCTGGATGATGATGGGGGAGCTGTTGCGGAGGGACAGAGGGACGAAGGGACATGGGGACGGAGGGGCGACGCGAAACGCTGAAAGCCTGAAAAGGGGAGAATCGATCCACAGATGACACAGAGGGGCACAGATTGAGATGGGGATAGTCAGCGAATCCATCTGTGCTATGCTGTGAAATCTGTGGATTGAATTCCGGGTTTCGGCGAGATCCGTGGATCGAACTGCGGGTATGGAAGGATAGAAGATCATGCGGGTCACGGTTGCCGGGTCGGGGTATGTGGGGTTGGTGCTGGGGGCGTGTCTGGCGGACACGGGGAACGATGTCATCGGGTACGACATCGACGCGGAGAAGGTCCGCACGCTGAACGAGGGGAAGAACCCCATTTTCGAGCCGGGGCTGACCGAGTTGTTGGTCAACGGCCTTCAACACAAGCGGCTGCACTTCACGACGAACATCAAGGACGCGATCGACCACGCGCAGGTGGTGTTCATCGCCATCGGGACGGCGCCGCGGCCGGACGGGTCGGCCGACCTGTCGGGGATCGAGGCATTCGCGTGGGACATGGCTACGGTAACGAGCCGGCCCATGACGGTGGCGATCAAGAGCACGGTGCCGGTGGGGACGTGCGAGCGGGTGGAAAAACTGATCAACGAGAAGTGCGCCCACGCGGTACACGTGGTGAGCAACCCCGAATTCCTGAAGGAGGGATCGGCCGTTTTTGATTTTCAGCGGCCGGACCGGGTGGTGATCGGATTTGAACATGCTTATTCGGGCGAATTGATCCGCGAATTGTACGGGCCGTACGTGCGGAATCAGCGGCCGATCCTGATGATGCCACGACGGGCGGCGGAGATGGCCAAGTACGCGTGCAACGGGATCCTGGCGTCGCGGATCAGCTTCATCAACGAGATCGCGGCGTTGTGCGAGGCGTGCGAAGTGGATGTGGACGACGTGCGGCGGGTGATGGGGACGGACCAGCGGATCGGGTTTCAGTTTCTGTATCCGGGGGCGGGTTACGGCGGTAGTTGCTTCCCGAAGGATGTGCGGGCGCTGGTGCATACGGCCAAGACGGTGGACGTGGCCAGCCGAATGCTGTCGTCGACGCACGAGACGAATGAATCGCAGAAGCGGGTGCTGTTCGCCAAGATTCAAAAGCGGATGGGGGATTTGAAGGGCAAGACATTCGCGCTATGGGGAATCGCGTTCAAGCCCAATACGGACGACATCCGCGAGGCGCCGGCGCTGACGCTGATCCGGCAGTTGAAAGAGGCCGGCGCCGCGGTGCGGGCGCACGATCCGGAGGCGTTAGTCCACTTGAAGAAGGAATTCAAGGACGGGGTGGTCTATTGCGACGACAATTATGACGCGTTGAAGGGGGCGGACGCATTGGTGATTTGCACGGAATGGAACGAGTTCCGCAGTCCGGATTTCGACCGCATCCGTTCGACGTTGAAACAACCGCTGGTCTTCGACGGGCGGAATTTGTACGAGCCGAGTTCGATGCGCCGGTCGGGGCTGGAGTACCATGCGATCGGCAAGCCGGTGGTGAAGGGGTAGAAAGGCGAAAGGCGAAACGTCGAAAGGCGAAATAGGAAGGGACGGAGGGACGAAGAAAGGCGCGGCGGGTCGTAATGATGAACTGGCAGGATTACATTGAAGTGAAGCCCGAGGTGGCGCTGGGGAAGCCGGTGTTCAAGGACACGCGGCTGACGGTGGAATTCGTTCTGGAGAGAATGGGGGACGGGGCGACGGCGGAGGACCTGATCGACAATTACGTGGGTTTGACGCCGGAACACATCCGGGCCGCGACGGCGTACGCGGCCGCCGTGCTGCGCCGCGATGAACTGGTCTACTCGACGTGAAACTTCTCGCCAACGCACACGTCAGCCGTGCGATTCTCGAATTCCTGAAGTCGCAAGCACTACAACGCCATGAGCGGGTCTCCGGTCATGGCTTCTTTCGCCCCGCTGGGGCTGGTTTTGCGTCGGGGACAATTCCGGGGGTGTCGTCCGCTGTCGCGGACGACACCCCCGGCTATTGACTGCCGCCCCTTCGGGGCTACTGACTATCGCCCCTTTGGGCAACGCCGTGAACTGAGCGCCCGAAACGCGTTTGAACGCAGGTAGCGCCCGCAGGTTTCGACGCCGAAACGGGTTCGACCGCTCGCCCCGCGATTCTGAAAGAGCATTGGTCGGCGGTCGAACGGAGCGCGGTCGGGCACTTCGTGGTGGTGACTAACCGCCGCGTGCGGCGGTCGCCGCTTCCGCCCACGACCTAATGCGTGCCGTCATCCTGCGTGCCTACCGGCTTCCACTCAGCCGATGGACGGGAAATCCAACGCGGCGTAACGCGGCGACGACCTTTCGATAGGACAGTTGACGGGGCAGCTTGCTCAACGCCCGACCACGCTCAGCTCGACGACCTCGCGCACTGTCTCGGTGGGGACGGGTCGGTGGTGCTCGATTAGCGTTTCGATTTACAGCGCGATCGCTTCCCTGATGTTGCGCATGACTTCGCGCTTGGTTCGCCCCTGGGACGTACACCCGCGAAGGGCAGGGACGTGCGCGACGATCATCCCAGTCGGATCACGTTCGAGTATGACGGTGTAGTGCATGGATTGCCGTTCTCCACGTTTTTGAACATAACCAAATCTGTGCCGTCCATCCAGTCCATCAATCGTCCGCTCTTGCGCCGCTACGCTTCGGTGTGAACCGCACGCTGAAGACACGGGCAAGCGAGTACGCTTGCCCGTGCCACCCAAAAGAGCGTGCCACCCAAGAAAGCGTGCCATCCCAAACCGGGTGCAAGCCATAAAAGCGTGCCACCCGGATCACAGGGCGCGGCGGAGCGGTTAGTGCTCGGCCGGGATGCGGACGGCGTAGAACGAGCGCCAGACGAAGATCAGGGCGATGACGAGCATCACGACGCCGACTGCAGCCGTGTAGTCGGTTCCGGTGCCGTCGCGGGCGGCTTCCTTGATCTTGATGGCGATCTCCACGGCGAGCAGACCGAAGAGGGTGGAGAACTTGATGATGGGGTTCAAGGCCACCGACGTGGTGTCCTTGAAGGGGTCGCCGACGGTGTCGCCGATGACGGTGGCGGCGTGCAACGGGGTTCCCTTTTCGCGCAGATCGACTTCGACCAGCTTTTTGGCGTTGTCCCAGGCGCCGCCGGCGTTGGCCATGTAGATGGCCTGGAAGAGGCCGAACACGGCAATGGAAATCAAATAGGCCACAAAGAAATTGGGGTCAAAGAAGGCGAACGCGAGGGTGATGGTCATGAGGACGATGAAAATGTTCCACATGCCGCTCTGTGCGTATTGGGTGCAGATTTTGACGACGGTCTTGGAGTCCTCGATGTCGGCCTCCTTCTTGGTGAGGTCCATGTTCTTCTTGATGAAGGCCACGGCGCGATAGGCGCCCGTGGTGACGGCCTGCATGGACGCGCCTGCGAACCAGAAAATGACCGCGCCGCCGCAGATGAAGCCGAGCAACACGGGTGCGTCGGTCAGGCTCAACTGGAGCATGCCCGCCTTATCGAGCAGCAGGATGATCGAGAAGATCATGGTGGTGGCGCCCACGACGGCCGTGCCGATGAGCACGGGCTTGGCGGTGGCTTTAAAGGTGTTTCCGGCCGAATCGTTGGCTTCCAGATAGTGCTTGCCGCGCTCGAAATCGGGGACGAAACCGAAATCGCGTTTGATCTCCTCCTTGATGCCCGGGATTTTCTCGGTCTGGGCCAGCTCGAAGACGGACTGGGCGTTGTCGGTGACCGGGCCGTAGCTGTCCACGGCGATGGTCACCGGTCCCATGCACAGGAACCCAAAGGCGACCATGCCGAAGGCGAAGATCGACGCGTGGGCGCCCACGACCTCGGAGAGGCCCTGCTGGCTGACGAAGTAGGCGCCGGCCATCAGCGCGGCGATGAGCATTCCGTTCCAGAAGGCGCTGAAGTTGCCGGCGACGATGCCGGAGAGAATGGTCAACGAGGGGCCGCCTTCGCGGGAGGCGGTGACGATTTCATGCACGTGCTTGGAATGCGAGCTGGTGAAGATTTTGGTGAATTCGGGGATGAGGACAGCCGCGAGCGTGCCGCAACTGATGATGATGGCCAGTTGCCACCAGATGCTGGGCAACGCGGTGGCGAGGGTCTCGCCGGCCCTGATGACCGAGAGATCGCCGATGAGCAGTTTGCTCATGCCGAAGGAAGTGGTGATGCAGAGGATGGCGGCGATCCAGATGAGGCGGGTGAGGGGCTGCTCGAAGTCGAATTCCTTGAGGCCGCGGTACTTGTTTTCGGAAATGGCCTGGTTGATGAAGTAGGCGCAGCCGGACATGAAATCCATGAGGAAGCGCATGGCGAAGATCCAGACGATAAGCTTGGCCTGAATGTCGGGGTTGGGAACGGCCAGGGTGATGAAGGAGATGAGGGCGACGCCGGTGACGCCGTAGGTTTCGAAGCCGTCGGCGGTGGGTCCGACGGAGTCGCCGGCGTTGTCGCCGGTGCAGTCGGCGATGACGCCGGGGTTGCGGGGATCGTCCTCCTTGACGTTGAAGACGATTTTCATGAGGTCGGAGCCGATGTCGGCGATCTTGGTGAAGATGCCGCCGGCGATGCGCAGCACGGAGGCGCCCAGCGACTCGCCGATGGCGAAGCCGAGGAAACAGTAGCCGACGATTTCGCGGGGGACGAACAGGAGAATGATGACCATCATCACCAGTTCGAGGGAGATCAGGAACAGGCCGATGGACATGCCCGCGCGGAGGGGGATGTTGACCACGTCCCACGGCTCGCCGCGGAGGGAGGCGAACGCGGTTCGGCAGTTGGCGTAGGTGTTGACGCGGATGCCGTACCAGGCGACCGCGTAGGAGCCGCCCATGCCCACGACGGAGAAGAGCAGGACGAGCAGAAGGGTCTTGGGCGCTTCGTGTTTTAGCCCGAGGAAGTAAAAGGACATGGCCGCCGCGATGAGCGCGAAAAGCATCAACAGGAATTTGCCCTGTTGGATGAGGTAGGTGGAACAGGTCTGGAAGATAACCTCGGCGACGTTGAGCATGGAAGAATGGGCGGGCAGGCGGTGGATCTGCATGCGCAGCCAGAGGCTGATGCCAAGCGTGCCGGTGATGACCATGGCGCCGTAAAAGAGCAGGTTCCAGGCGCTGATCTCAGTTCCGAAGATGTTGAACTTGCCGACGTGCAGGTCGGGAATGGCCAGATCGGCCTCGCTGCCGTAGGCGGTGCTGGTGATCAGAGCCGGCGCGAGGAGGCAGGCCAGCAGAAGCAGATGGCGACCAATCGAGCGGCCGGCGCCGGTCGGTTGAGCGTGGACGGTCGTGGCGACCGCGACATTGTTGTTCATCGTCAAGGAATCTCCGTGGTTAAAGGGGTTCGACATTCGATCGTGGTCCATGCCTGTCACGAGCCCGCTCCTGTTTCGTTCGGGGTATCCACCGCCGCGGCGATGCGCGCACACCCATCACCGCCGAGTCCAACATGCTCGTCACCGTCTACGAACGAGATCGGTGGAAGCGATCGCCGGTCCCTTCGCGCCATGGGCCGGCCCACGCATCGGCAACCGTGGTTGACGGTCGATTGCCCGACCGCCAACGCCGATGGTGCCGGGAAGTTAGCGACCGGGCGTCCAAGATGCAATATCGGCAGGTTGCCGCGGCCGGTTGGGTTTATCGGACGGGGCGGGCGGAGCAGCGGCACGGTCGCGGTCGTCGGGCGGTCGTCGGTCGGAGGGAGGCGAATTGCGAGAAGTCCAGTAAAATAGCACTTGGGATCGGAGGGTGCATCGGTTACACTGCAGGGTCGGAGGTTTCGCGGGGACGGGGTGCGCGCCGATTGGGCCGCGCGAGCATAGATCGGACGAGGATCATGGGGCGGAGGACGGCCTTGATTCAACGAGGGATCGTATCGGGTGGGTGTGGGCGATGGATCGCCATGGTTTTGGCCGTCGGCGTATTTCCGGCGTTGCACGGCTGCCCGGCGGCATCGCCCGGGGCGGGCGCGGACGATGGCGCCGGTCAGCCGGTTCCGGGGGATGGCGATTCATCCAACGGGATCGACGTGGGCGAGCCGGATCCGAACGGCGACGGGAACGACGATTCCACGGTTGATGGCGCGATCGCGGACGGCACGTATGGCGGGATGGCGAAGCGGACGGTGACGCTGATGACGCCGGAGAACACGATCGAGGCCGCCGAGGCAACGGATATACGGGTCATCGTTGAGGTCACGGAGGGACGGCTGGCGACGGTGCGGTTCGGGTCGGGAACGCTGGGGGTGTTCGACAAGTGGACGCTGGAGGCCGGCGAGAGCGTGGCGGTGATTCAGGCGGTGGGGCGGTTTTCGGTGGATGTGAACCGGATTCTGGTGGTGGCGGGGGAGCGTTCGGTCGCGTTCACGTCGCTGGGATCGCTGGCGGAAGAGGCGGACCAGCCGGCGTCGATTGCGAACGGGAACGGGATGATCACCATCGCGGGGGTGGATGGCGGCGTGTCGTTCATGTTGCAGGATGAATTGTCGTACATGTCGGGGCCGTTGTCGGGTCGCCGGCAGATCGAATCGATCGAGGGCACGCTGGAGGAGATGGAGCCGATTGCGGTCGCGGAAGACGACGCGACCGACGAGAGCACCGGTGACGACGTCGACGAGGATCCGAACGGCGAAGGCGACGTGCTTCCAATCGTGGCGCAGGCGGCGGACGTGGCCGTGGATGGGACGCAGACGCTGCCGGGGGGCGTGGTGGTGCCCTTCGTGGGCATGAGAACGACGGAGGAGCTGACCGAGACGATCACGAATCCCGAAGGGGAACCGCTGAACATCGTGGAGGAGCAATTCGTCCGGGAGATCGAACTGGCCGACGGAACGGTGGTGACGGAGACGAGCGTTGAGCGGACGTATCTGTCGTACGATGAAAACGGCGGCGGGGTGGTCCGGGGCTATCAGGAGGATGGAGTTGACCGGTTCATCGTCAGCCCCGCGGAGGGTGTGCCCGGGACCATTGACTCACGGATCGGGGCGACGCGCTCGTACACCGCGACGTACAACGACGGGACGGTGGAGACGCTGGACCAGACGGTGACGGGGACGGCCGAACTGGTGATGAGCGACGGAGTGGTGACGGCGTTCGTGTCGACGGTGCACGTGGAGCGTAATCACCCGAACGGGCGGCGGCAGATCGTGGACATGACGGTGTGGTTCCGGCGGGTGCTGGGCGTGGTGCAGCGGCACGTCAACGGGTCGGTGTTCGAGCCGGACGGCTCGGTGCGGACGCTGGTGTTTGACGAGGTGTTGGCACCGTAGCGAGGAAAGGCGAAAGGCGAAACGTCGAAACATCGAAACGGCAAAGGAAGAACGAAGAACAGCCACAGAGGACACAGAGAAACACAGAGAGAAGTAAGCAAGGCGAGCGGTGCGTACCATGTAATCTGTGTCAATCTGTGAAATCTGTGGATTGATTTTTCTTGAGGGGCCGCGGAGGGAAACGGCGAAAGGCGAAACCAGGAGAGTCGTTTTGGCGGGATCGCGGCAGGCGCGGGGCTGATCATTTCAAGAGGGGCCGATTCCCAGGTCGGCCGTCGTAAACAGCGATTCAAATCGGAAGCCGGCGGATTCGATGTTCTGACGGGCGCCTTCGCGGCGGTCGATGACGGCCACGATGCGCTCGACGGAAGCGCCGGCGTCGGTGATGGCTGTGGCGGCTTCGAGGACCTGTCCGCCGGTGGTGGCGATGTCCTCGACGAGCAGCACGCGGTCGCCCTTCTTGAGAACCCCCTCGAACAGGTTGGACGTGCCGTAGTCCTTCTTCGCGTTACGGACGATGATGAACGGCTTGCCGGTGGCCAGCGACGTGGCCGCCGCGAGGGCGACGCCGCCGAGTTCCGCGCCGGCGATCAGCGTAGTGGTCGAACCGGCGTGTTCGGCGAAGAGGCGGCCCAACGCGGCGAGTATTACGGGTTGGGTCTCGAACCGGTATTTGTCGAGATAGTAGGTGCTCTTCCGACCGGAACGGAGGGTGAAATCACCCTCGAGGTAAGCGGCCGACTTGATCATGCGGGCGAGTTCAGCGCGGTCCATTTTGGGAATTCTCCAACGACGCCGTGGAGTATATACGTGAAGCGATCGCGGAAATAAAGGGACCCGGGCGAGATAGTCACACGCGATGGATTACGCGGAGAATGTTGGAATCGGGGGAAGGGCCTCTCGCGCCAGGAGACACGATCGTGCTGAACGCCATCGGCGAGGAAAAAAGGCGCGGGATCGGACGCGGTGACCAGCGGGTTCCGTCCGCCCTCCGGGCGGCGGTAATGGAGGGGTTGTTCTCCAGGGACTGAAGTCCCTGGCTAAAATCGTGCGCCCTCCGGGCGAAGATTCGCGCGTCGTGATGGAATCGGTTTCCCTATTGCGCGCTTCTGATTAGTGTTTATTTGTGGCGGGTCTGGACGTGGCGGGCGATGACGCGGCGGGCACCGGCGGGCCGAACAGTTCGGCGCGGAGGGCGCTTAGCGTTTTGGTGTGCTTCTCGGCGTCGGCGCCGTAACGCACGTGGCGCAGGTTCCAGCGGTGGGCGTGGTCATCGAAGATCACGGGGCTGAGCAGGATAACGGTGGGGTGTTCCAGATCGAGGTCAGTCGAGATTCGGCGCAGCAGATCGCGCTGCACGACGGACAGATCCAACTGCCGGATGATTTCGAGAAACAGTTTGCTGGGCAGATGAAACCGGGTCGGCTCGGCGCGACGGGCCTGGAAGCGGTAGATTGCCGCCAGCGCCGTCGAGACGGCGATGAGTCCGAGCACGAGGTAGAAGAGGATTTCGACCGACCCGCCGGACCGCATCGTGTCGCGGAACGCCTCCCACGGGGCCTGGGCGAACGGCAGGCGAATCATGCCGGCACCTCGACTTCCGCGGCGGGCCTCGTGGCTGAGGTCGTCCAGCCATCGTCGAGCAGTCGCCGGGCGCGCTCACGAACACGGGGATCGGGGTCGGACGCGGCCATCTCGCGGACCCGGGGCAGCGCCGTGGCCAGGGACAGGTGCTCGACGACCCACAAGGCGCTGACGCGCTGGTGCGGAGACGAACTGGCCAACATGTTCAGGAGTGCGACGGCGGCTTGGCGCACCCGTTTGGGGAGAAGGGCCTTGATGGCGGTGGCCCGCACACGGTTGTGTTCGGCGTGCAGTTTCCGAGCGAGCGGGTCATCGGCGTCGGCGGCCTCGATGGCGGAGAGCACTTCGATGGCATTGGCCTGGACGCGCGGGTCGGGGTCGTCCAACGTGCGTCGCAGAATGCGCAGGGCGATGGCGCCCTCCAACTGGGCGAGCAGCGAGACACAAAAGCTGCGGACCTTCTCATCGGGGTCGTGACTCAACCGGTAAATGACTTCATCGTAATCCGACGAGACGCCGAGCGTGCGGACGATCAGCATGGCGTGCAGCCGATCTTCGACGGCGCCGCCGTTCAGTTTGGCACGCAGTTTGGAATCGAAACCCGGGGACAGCGAATACAGCCTGCGGCCCAGCCGGAGGCGATCCTCCGCGGACATGCCTTCAAACCGGTCCCAATAGGATTGGAAGTCGGATGCGGCCTCCTGTTCGTCGGCGGACGGCGTCACCACGGGTGATTCCGGAATCTTCTCCCGCCAGTGCAGCGGATCGCGGCGGAACAACTCAAGCGTCGCGATCCGCGACCAGGCGCTGCATTCCCGCCGGGCGACGCGCTGCAGGAGATCGCGGGCGTTGGCCGTGTCGAGTTGGGTTATCTCCCACAGGGCGGCTTCGGCCACGTCGGGCGATCCGTTGTTCATCAGGTAGCGGAAGACGTTCAGCTTTTCATCCGCGGCGCCGATGCCGCTGAGGGCGATCAATCGCACCGCGTCGCGCGCCCGGCGCCCGGTCAAATCGCGAACGGCCGGACATCCGTCGCGCAGAAATCCCAGTTGGCGAATCCAGTGGCAGGCATGGGCGACGGCCGGATCGAGGGTCAGCCACATTTCGTCGAAGACCCGTTCGGCGAAGGCGGGATCGGCGATTTCCGCGAAGTCGTGGATGGCCGCGGAGCGCAGGCTGGAATGTTGCAACGCGCGCAGCGCGAAGGGGGCCATCACCGCTCCGGCGTGTTGCCGCAGGGCTTCGCGGAGGCCGTGGGCCATGTTGGTTCGCGTGCCGGACGCGGTGTCGAACAGGGTGCGTTCGGTCAGGTCGCACAACCACATGGACGCGACCAGCACTTCACCGCGGAAATGAGCCGGCCAACTGTTGAGGGCCCATTCGAGGGCGTCGGCGACGCGCCGCGCATCCTGCCCGGCGGCCCGCCGCTGGGCGACTCCGACGGCCTGCGCGCGGCGATTCAGGACCGTTCGAGTCAGGCACAGGATGGCGGTGGCGGCCGCGGGGGTGGTCCTCGGGCAGCGCAGCGTCAGGGCGTTGGTCAAAAGATAGGCCAGCCCGGTTTCGCAGGATGTCTGAATGAGGTCGACGGCGCTGAGCCGGACCTCGACGTCTTCGGAGGTCATGCACGCCTTGGCGCCTTCGTAGAGATCGCCGATGCGTTCGAGGATTTGAGCCCGGACGCGGGCGTCGGCTTTGCCGAACGAGGCCACGAGGGCGGCCAGGCCCGCCGGCTCGGCGCGCTTTCCGATTTTGTCGAGGGCCAGCGCCTGCAACGCGGGGGTCAACCTGGGCATGGCGGCGATGAACGCGGAATCGGCGGCCAGGTTGTCGGAGGCGGCGACCAGGTCGTAGATGCGTTTCAGCTTGTCCGAGGGCGGTGTGTCCATACGCCCCGTGGATATCGTCCGAATACGGGGGTCAGACCAGTTCGTAACGGGCCGTAGGAGCGGGAAAACGGCGGCGGGGGGGCGAAAAGAGCCTTACGGACGGAGCTGAGTTTCGACTACCGTCGTGGCCGTTTGCCGTTCCTGGTCGTATCGAAATCGAGGGAAGTGACCATCAACGCATCTACGATTTTGTAAATATCAGGCGTCAAACTCACCACGAAGGTGCGCTTCGCTTGAGGCGTCAGCAACATGAATTCGGGATGCTTCACCGGGATTTGTCGACCGTCGACCAGACACAGGGTAAATGGTTTGAACGGTCTCGCCTCGTAGGCCTCGCGAAGTGTTTCAAGTGTCACGGTCGATTCCCCTACCGGCCTGAATTGATGATAGGTCATTCCGTGTCCGGTGGCAAGCGCTCCAGTGGACCAGCCCCGCCGCCCGCGGCGGTCTTCGAGCTACACCTCGGCCAGGTGCTTTTCGAAGATGACCAGGTTGTGGGCGGCGCGGGCGTCCCAGCGGATGCCGACGATGTCGAATCCGTCGCGAATGGCCACGTGCAGCATGGGACGGGCGAAATTGGGGCATTCGAAACGCATCATCTCGAAACCGTGTTCGCGGGCCCAGGCCGACTGCGCTTCCATCAACTGCGACGCGACGCCCATGCGCCGCGCGTCGGTCAACACGCCGCACAACCAGGCGTAGAAGGTGGACGGACGCAGATCGTATCCGCAGACGAAACCGACGGGCTTGTCATCGAGATGGGCGACCAGGGCCAAGGCGTGGGCCCGGTGTTCGAACCGCCGTTGAAAGAACGTGGCGTCCACCGTCGGACGCAGCACTTCGTTGTAGAGCCGGGCCAGCAAGTCGTATTCGCCCGGGCCCACGCGATGGATGTCAACAGTGGCCATGATCTGATTCCGGCGGCCGATTAGTTCTTCGACGGCCACGGGTAGGCCGCTTCGCTGCGGTGCCCCTGTTCATCGACCGCGCGGACGCCGAAAATGAAATTGTCCTTGGAGAGCGTCATTTTGCAACGCGTGACGTTTCCCGCCGAAACGGCGTGTTGCCACTGCGCGGCCGTCGTCTCCCGCCAGACGATTTCGTAACCCGCAAGGTCCGGCTCAGCGTTCGCGTTCCATTGCAACGCGGTGTGATGGTCCAGCCGGTCGGTCATCACCAACGCATGCCGCGGGCGCGCGGGGGCGCGGGCCAGCGACGCCAGTGCCGCCAAGTTTACCCGCGTCACGTTCGCGATGTATGGATAATCGAGCCGGTCGGGTACGTCGCCGAAGAACACCCCCTCTTCTGTTCGCACGTTTTGATGTTGATGGCGATAGTCCTCGTTCATTTCGGTGAAGCGCACGCCGGGATAGCCCATCAGGCTGTACGGTTTGTGATCGCCGCCGCGCAAAAACCGGTCGCCGCGGGCGATCATCACCACGTCGAAATCCGGCACGTACGCGTCGCAGGCGGTGTCGATGTGCCGGGCGATCTGCCGCGCGGGCGAGTCGTTCTCCCCGCCGATCTTCTGGCGCAGTTCCCAGTCGTCGGGCGACTCGCTCAACGGCACGCCCTCGGAAAACACGCGGACGCGGCGACGGTCGCGGACGCCGTCGGCGCTCAGCGAATTTCCGATGATGTCGTTGGTCAGCATGGCCGCGACGTGCACGCCCGCGTCCTTGGATTTCTGGGCGGCGTATTTCGAACCCAGCAGCCCCTGCTCCTCGCCCGCGACGGCCATGAATACCACCGTGGCGTCGAACTCGTACCGCGACATCACCCGGGCCAGTTCCAATACGCACGCCACCCCGCTGGCGTCGTCGTCGGCTCCGGGCGCGTCCGACGTGTAATCCTTAGGATCGGACGCCATCGAATCGTAATGGGCCGACACGATGTAGACGCGGTCGGCGCTCTCCGGCTGCCGGCCGGGCAGCGTGGCCACTACGTTGACGATTTCGGTGGTCTTGACGATGCGATTGCCGTCGGGCTCCTGGGTGTAGCCGTCGAGCTCGACGATTAGCCGCCCGCAGGACTCGTGGGCGATATGTTGAAACTGGTCGTGAATCCATCGCCGCGCCGCGCCGATGCCGCGAGTGTCGCTTGCCGTGTCGCTCATCGTGTTGCGGGTCCCGAAACCGGTCAGCGTGCGCACGTCGGCCTCGATGCGGGCGACATTCACCTCCCGCACCATGCTCTTGATTTCCAAGTCCACGGGCCAGCGCGGCGTGGACGCGCAGCCGGTGAGGGGTACCACGACCAGCACGAAGGGCGTGACGCATGGCGAACGCTTCATCATCCGATTCTCCCCGCACTTCACGACGGATGGTCCGGCACTGTCCGAATTGGTCCGGCACGGTCCCGCGACTGGTTGTTCCCCGCCCGGAGGGCGGACGATCTTAGCCAGGGACTTCAGTCCCTGGACGTCCGTCCCCATGTCTCCCCCGCCCGGAGGGCGGACGGACGCTATTGAAATACCTTGGCTTCGTCAAATCCGATGCCGTGCCTTCGAAGCAACTCAAGAAACTCCGACCGGAAATCCTGCCGCTGGTGATGTGCCTTCTGACGAGCGATGTACTGCTGGACATCATCGACGGCCGACCGGCTCACCGTAAACCCGCCGTAGCCTTCCTGCCAGCCGAATCGACCGAATCGAGAAAACGTCTCGTTGATCCACTTGGACGATCGTCCCTTGATCTGTTGAAGCAAATCCGAATGTGAAATATCCGGCCGATAGCAGATGAGCAAATGCACATGATCGGGCATTCCGTTGATCGCGAGCAACGTGCAGCGCAGATCACGTACGATTCCCCCCATGAACGGATAGAGGCGTTCTTCGATTTCGGGGGTGATGAGACCGGCACGCTGTTTGGTACTGAAGACGGCATGGTAATAGTTTTGCGTGTGGGCGCTGGGCATCACCCGAACTCGTCCGCCCTCCGGGCGGATATGGATAAGGGACCGACATCCAGGGACTGAAGTCCCTGGCTAATAGCGTCCGCCCTCCGGGCGAAAATCAACCTACGCCGCGCGACAAAGAACGAAGATCTCCAGAAAGTTCATGCACAATCCGTCCGTAACTTACGAACAACGCCCTTCCCAATCTGCGACAATCTGCGCAATCTGCGGATCAATTCTACGACGGAAACTGGAAATCAATCACCTGCATCTCGACCGTCCGCCGGCCATTGAACTCGTTTACGATGGGCTCGAACGCGACCCGGCAGCGACGATGATGTTTCAACGGTTCCAGCGCCGACGCCTGACCAAACGCGATGGACTTCATCGCCGACTTGCCGTCGGAAAAGACGGCCTGCACGTGCCCGCCGCTTGCGCCGACGGTGCGCGGCTCGTCGGCGAGGGTCACCCAGTCGGTACACAACACCGGTCGCGGGTTGCCCTGACCGAAGGGGCCCAGCTTGGAGAGGGCGTCGGCCGTGGGCAGGTCCAGCCAGTGTAACGCCACCTCCGCGTCGATCCACAGCTTGCGTTTCAGGTCGGCGCCGGTCAGGTGGTTGTTCGCCCGATGGGTGAACGCTTCGGTGAAGGCGGTCACCCGGTCGGGCTTGATCTTCAAACCGGCGGCCATCGCGTGCCCGCCGAATTCGATCAGATGCTCGCCGCAGGCGGCGAGCGCCTCGACCAGGTTGAAATTCGGAACGCTGCGGGCCGAGCCCTGCCCGATTTCGTCGCCCAGCGAAATCAACACCGTCGGACGATGGAACTTGTCCACCAGCCGCGACGCGACGATGCCGATGACCCCCGCGTGCCACCCCTTCTGAGCCAACACCACCGCCCGGCACGCATCTCCGTTCTGCCGTTTGGCCTCGACCAGCTCCGTCGCCTGCCGCGCGATGCGCCGTTCGGTCGTCTGCCGGGCGCGATTCTGTTCCTCCAAATACAGCGCGATCTCGCGGGAGCGGGCCTCGTCGGCACGGGTCAGCAATTCAACGGCCAATCGTGCGTGCCCCATCCGCCCGGCCGCGTTCAGCCGCGGCGCCAACTTGAACCCCACGTCGTAGCTGTGCACCTTGCCGTTGGCCAGACCGGCCGATTCCATCAGCACGCGCAACCCGACGAACGGCGTCGACGTCAACCGCGCCAGTCCATGCCGTACAATGACCCGGTTCTCGCCGATCAACGGAACGACGTCGGCCACCGTCCCCAGTGCGGCCAGCGCCAACGCGTCCGACAGCAACGACCGGTACGGCTCGTTCACCCGTTGCGAACCGCATATCGCCTGCGCGATCGCCCACCCCAGCTTGAACGCCACCCCGGCCCCGCACAGATGTTCATTCGGATATTGCCCGCCGACCGTGGGATGTACGATGGTCACGCCCTCGGGAAGCGTGTCGCCCGACTGGTGGTGATCGGTGATGATGATTTCCGCGCCGGCCGACCGCACGGCGGCGGCGGCCTCGACGGCCGTCACGCCGCAATCGACGGTGACGATCAGTTGGGCGCCGTCCGCGACCAGTCCCCGGACGGCTTCCACGTTCACGCCGTAACCCTCATCGAGCCGATGGGGCACGTAGAACGAGACGTCGGCGCCGGCGGCGCGCAGCACATGCCACAAAATGGCCAGCCCGGTCATGCCGTCGACGTCGTAGTCGCCGTAGATGACGATCTTGCGGCGATCACGAACCGCGGCCGCGATGGCCGCCGCCGCGACCGTCGCCCCGGGCAACAATTCCGGTGGATACAATTCGCCCAATTGGGGATCGAGAAACGTGCTGGGCCGGGCCGACCCGTGCACGCCGCGATTGAACAGCAGCTGCGCGATCAGCGGATGCACGCGCCACCGCTCCGCGGCCGCGTCGCGCTCCACCCACGCCGGCCGTATGATCCATTCACGAATCAAGATGCTCGATACCCTCGGTGAATGCCGACCGCGTAGCATGGCAGTCCCGGCCATGTGGCATGGGCGTCTCGCCCATGAATCCACGGGCAGGATGCCCGTGCCACCTCCCGCGCCACCGTTCGTGGCACGGGCGTGTTGCCCGTGATGAATCATGGGCAGGATGCCCATGCCACCGCCCGATCTAAACCGCCACCGCCGATTTCAGCGCCCCGCGCAGCGCCGCGGCCTTGTCCGTTGCTTCCCATGTGAAGTCCGCGCCGCTTCGCCCGAAATGGCCGTGTCGCGCCGTCTGCAGGTAGATGGGGCGACGTAGATTCAGGTGGTCAATGATCGCCCGCGGCGTCAGCGGGAAATGTTCCCGCACGCATGCGCTGATGGTCTCGTCGGACACCTTCCCGGTGCCCTCCGTGCTGACGAACACGCTGGTCGGCTCGGCCACGCCGATGGCGTACGACAATTGCACCTCGCAGACGTCAGCCAGCCGGGCGGCGACGATGTTCTTGGCGATGTACCGGGCCATGTACGCGGCCGATCGGTCCACCTTGGTCGGATCCTTGCCCGAAAACGCACCGCCGCCGTGCCGCCCGCGCCCGCCGTAGGTGTCCACGATGATCTTGCGTCCGGTCAGTCCGGTGTCGCCGTGGGGTCCGCCGATCTCGAACCGGCCCGTCGGATTGACGTGCAGTTTGATGTCGTCGTGCCACCATTTGTCACCCAACACCGGCTTGAAGATGTGCTCGATGACCTCGCGCTTCAGGTCCTTCTGCCGGTCGTTCCACGACTTGTCGTGCTGGGTGGACAACACCAGCGTATCCACGCGGACCGGCTTCAGGCCGTCGTATTCCACCGTCACCTGCGACTTCGCGTCGGGGCGGATGCCCTTGATGATGCCCTTGCGGCGCACGTCGGCCTGCCGCTCGACCAGACGATGGGCCAGGTGAATGGGCAGCGGCATCAACTCCGGCGTCTCGTTGCACGCGAATCCGAACATCATCCCCTGATCGCCCGCCCCTTCGCGGTCCACGCCCATGGCGATGTCCGGCGACTGCTTCTTGATCGAGGTCAGCACCGAGCACGACTCGAAATCGAATGCCATGTCCGCCGACGTGTAGCCGATCTCCTTGATGGTCTCGCGGACAACATCCGGGATCTCCACGTAGGCCTTGGTGGTCACCTCGCCGGCTACCACCACCATGCCCGTCGACACCATGGTTTCGCACGCCACCCGCGACATCGGGTCCTGCGCCAACATGGCATCCAGCACGGCGTCGGAAATCTGGTCGGCCACCTTGTCGGGATGGCCCATGGACACCGACTCCGAAGTGAACAAATGCCGTTCGTGATTCGTCGAGCTTTGCACGCGATCGTCCTTCCCAGCCCATTTTTTGGGCATCGCTGGCGGCCCCATAACATCCTAAATGGTCATCGCATCGGACACAACGGTTACATCGACCGCGGCCGACCGACGCCTGACCATTCGGTTGTGGGCTTTCCCAAGCCGTGGAACCACCTAGAATCGACGATCACGAATTGATTCACGGCGCACGAAAACGGAATGACCCCGGTGACCAAGGCCCGGCGACATACGATTGACGTTCAACAGGCGCGCGACGCCTTCCGCCGGCACCTGGCCGAACGCCGCATCCGATGGACGGCACCGCGGCAACGAATTCTGGACGTGGTGCTGGGGTTCGACGCCTATTTCGACGCCGAGCAGGTTTCGTTTGCCCTGCGTCGCGAAGATCATCGCGTCGCCAAGGCCACCGTTTACCGGACGCTGCCCCTGCTGGTCGATTGCGGCATACTGAAGCAGGTTCGTTTCGATGTGAAACAGGCCCATTACGGACTATGCTTCGGCGAGATTCCCCACGACCACATGGTTTGCCGCCAGTGCGGACGGATCGTTGAATTCGCCAGCGACACGGTGATCCGATTACGCGATCGCCTCGCCCGGCTGCACCGTTTTCAGGCGGTCGGGCATCGGTTTCAGGTTTCAGGTTATTGCGCGGATTGTTTCGGCGCCCCAACACCGGCATGAGCGCAAGAAAAAGGTGACCGACACCGCCCCCGTAACCCCTGCGATGCCGGTCACGCCCCAAATCGAAATGCCGCGACTCGCGTCGTTCGACGGATGCGTCAGCAAAGCGCCGCGTAGGTCACCAGCGCCAGCAATGCAATCCGCACTTTGCGCCTGAAAAACCAGTACGTGCGATTCCAGAACATGTGCTTCTTTCCCCTCCGGTTGACGTCCGGCCGCGAGTGCCCCCAACGGGCGGTCTCATTACACGCCCCGCGCCGCGCCGCGTCCTGTTTGCTCGTGTTCCTAACTCGTTGATTTATAAGCAGTTATGCTGATGGCCGGGATCAGTGCGTCGTAGTGGATGTGCAGGCTTGTTGCTAAAACGCAACAGGCAATCGGCCAGGCGCGACGCTGAAAGTTCATAACTCGTTTGTCTACAAACGGTTATGAACAGATGTGGGGCTAGCGACTCGATTCAACACCCGCGAACCGGGACTCAGCAAAACACCTTTCCCCATCAATGGGCACGGCGGTTTATGGCGTTACGTGGTCCGTTCGTTTTCCGGAATCTCGGCACCTTTGAAAATGCTCCGAAGCGTTCCGATGGGGAGCGTTCGACCGCGGTGATCGGGCACAATGACCTGCAGCCCGCGCGATTCATGCCGCCATTTTCGGTGTGACCCTTTCTGCGAAACCAACACGAAACCGTGACGGCGAAGCAATTCCTCCGTTTCGCGTGCCGTCATCCGACGGAGACGACCCCCCATCAGACCACGATCTCCCGCGTGACGGCGCCCGGGTCAAGGTTGATCGCATCCGGTTGAAGGTAAAGCTCAATCGCCTCGCGGATGTTGGTCAGGGCTTCCGCCTCGGTCACGCCTGCGGACGTGCATCCCGGCAATTCAGGGCACCAAGCCGCCCAATCACCGGTTTCCACATCCTGTTCGAGTATGACCCGCCACTTCATGACTGACTCGCGTGTGATCGAACCCAAAAACCGCGCGAGGCCACTCCCAATGGACTCATTGGCACTCCTTTCGCGTAGATCGGCATCCTTACCTTAATCGTACGTCGTTGCCGAACGGCGTTCAAGGGACATCCGGTCCACGGGGCGTTGTCGAGCCTGCCTCGTCACCGCCATGGTCGGGGACGGCGACGTTCACCGTGTCGGGGTGGATAACACCGGTCCGGAGCGGTTAAGATTCGCACGCGATGGACGAGCCTACCGACTCCCGATCACGTTCCCGACGGCTCCGCGAGTTGATTTCGCGGGGCACGGTCGCGCTTCCCGGCGCGATCAACGCGCTTTCCGCGCGGTTGATTGAGCGCGAGGGATTCGACGCCCTGTATCTGTCCGGCGCCGTGCTGGCCAACAGCGTCGGCGGCGTGCCCGACGTCGGTCTAATGACGTTGACCGAGGCGCGGCAGCACGCGGCCGCGGTCGCGAACGTCACGACGATTCCGATCATCATGGACGCCGACACCGGCTACGGCGGTCCGGACAACGCGGCACGTACTGTCCGCGAACTCGAATCGGCCGGTGTCAGCGGCATTCATCTGGAAGATCAGGAATTCCCCAAACGCTGCGGCCACTTGGAAGGCAAGCGGCTGGTTCCGATGGACGAAATGTGCGAGAAGATCGCGGCAGCCGTGGCCGCGAAGTCGTGTCGCGAATTCCTGGTGATCGCGCGGACCGACGCCCGCGGCGTGACCGGCTACGATGACGCGGTCGCCCGGGCCCACCACTACCTGCAGGCCGGCGCAGATGCGCTATTTCCGGAGGCCCTCTCGACGGCAGAAGAATTCGCCCGTTTCGCCCGCGACGTCAAAACGGTTCTACTGGCCAACATGACTGAATTCGGCAAGACGCCTTATCTGTCCGTGGATCAATTCGCCGCGATGGGCTACAAACTGGTCATCTTTCCGGTTACGCTGCAGCGCGCGGCGATGAAGGCCGTGCAGGACGTGTTGCGGACCATCCGGCGGGACGGGACGCAGCGCGGCTGCCTGGCGCGTATGCAGACACGCGACGAACTGTACGATCTATTGGAATATGATGTGACGACGCCGACGGATCAGCAGTCCGACCGCGGAGGCGCGTAATGACCGACGCAATCTACAAACCCGGGCTGGAAGGAGTGATCGCCGGTGAAACCGCGGTGGCCGAGGTCGATCAGACCACACTTCGCTATCGGGGCTACGCGATCGGCGAGCTGGCCGAGAAGACGTCGTTCGAGGAGGTCGCGCATTTGTTGTTGTACGGCGACCTGCCCAAATCGGCGCAACTGAATCAGTTCAAGACGGCGTTGACCCAGTTGCGGCCATTGCCGACTCAACTCGTGCAGACCCTGCGTCTCATCCCCGCCGACGTGCCCATGATGGACGTGCTGCGGACGGCGGTTTCGCTGGCCGGCCATTTCGATCCGGTCACCGGGGATTCGCCGGACGATCTGCGGCGGCGGGCGGTGTGGCTGACGGCGCTGGTGGCGGGGGTGGTGGCGGTCCGGTTCCGACTGTTGAACCGCAAGGAGCCGCTCGAACCGAAACCCGGTCTGTCGCACGCCGCGCAACTGCTGTACCAAAGTCTCGGCGAGGATCCCGACCCCACGGCCGCACGCCTGCTCGATCTGACGCTGACGCTGTACGCCGAGCACGAATACAACGCCAGCACGTTCGCCACGCGGATCGTGGCGTCCACGCTGTCCGATATGGTGTCAGGCGTTGTCACCGGCATCGGAACGCTGAAGGGTCCGCTGCACGGCGGAGCCAACGAAGCCTCCATGGCCATGCTCAAGCAGTTCGATTCGCCCGAACAGGCCCGCAAGTGGGTGTACGAAAGTTTTGAGAAGAAACGCAAGATCATGGGCTTCGGTCACCGCGTCTACAAGAACGGCGACCACCGGGCGCACCTTTTGGAGGCCGAGCTGCGCAAACTGGCCGCCCAGAAGGGCCAGCAGAAGTGGATGGACATCTACGACGCGGTCAAGGAGCCGATGGTCAAGGAAAAGGGCATTCATCCCAACGTGGACTACCCCTGCGGGTTGACCTATTTCCTGCTCGGGCTGCCCATCGACATGTACACGCCGCTGTTCGTGTGCAGCCGTGTGACGGGTTGGTGCGCGCATTTCATCGAGCAGTTCACCAACAACCGCCTGATCCGGCCGTTGAGCCGCTACACCGGTCCCGCGCCGCGAGCGGTCAAACCCATCAGCCAGCGCTGACGGACACAGCCGCATCGGTTCACCGCGGAGGCGCAAAGGACGCGGAGAAATGCCGGCAGTCAAACGCATCAACTCGCCCACCGGGCACGCGGTGGGCCAACCCGCCGCCACGCCGAACTGGCGTGCGCGTTCAGCGTCCCTTGGGGACGCTGTGAATGTAGCCCAGCACTTCGTATGTGATTAGCGACGAAAACCGCGATCAGAGCCGTGGGCGCAAGCCCACGGTTGCATGATTCGCCCGGCAACCCCGCCGATCGCGTCACCGGGCTGGCGTCCCGTGCTCCGAAAACAGGGGCAGACGCTAATCACGTACAGCACTTCAGTGCTGGGATGACGGCGCCGCCGGGGAGGCGTAGTCCCGAAGGGACGGCTGAAGCGCCGCGCGGGAATTCAGCCGTCCCTTCGGGACTCGGCGCCCTCGGGTCACCGGCGTACCCCGCGTTGAAACGCGGGGCTACATTCAGGCCTGCCTCCGGCAGGCAACCCACGGAGACGCCAAACACGTACACAGAGGCGGTGGTCCAATCGGGCTAAACGCTAACGAAGAGAAACTTTGAATGGGGTTCGGCTGCGAAGCGAACTGACGTGAAGAATGGAAAACCCCAGGATGCGACCCTCTTCATCCACCTTTTCCATTACGCGGGCGTCGGAGGTTTCGCGGAAATAGCCGGGGGCGTCGCGGAAGGTCACCTCCACGAAATCGCCCTCGGCATCAACCCATATTTTCACGGATTCCGGGGGCATAGAACATCTCCGGACTTGAGCGTGCATCCATACGCTCGTTGTTCGCGCGACGCGACTAAATGAGAACTCACAAAAGGGAAACTGGGTTTCGTGCGCCCTCCGGGCGGGAGTTGGACAGGGGCTGTCGTCCAGGGACTGAAGTCCCTGGCTAAAATCGTGCGCCCTCCGGGCGAAGAAAAACGCGCCATGATGGAATCGGTTTCCCCATTCTGTGGTTCTATTTAGGCCGTCAGGTAGGCAACGATGTCCGCCAGCCGTGCCGTGGCGACGGCGACGCAGGTGTCGGCCGCGCCGTAGTAAATTCGCAGCTCGCCGGTGGTCTCGTCGCAGGTGGCGCCGCACGGAAAAACGACGTATCCCACGTCGCCGAACCGTTCGTATTCCGCCTCCGGTCCGAACAGCCATTCATCGCCGCGACGGATGATCTTCGTCGGGTCGTCCAAATCCAACAACGCCGCACCCATGCGATACAGGCATCCCGCGCAGGTCATGCGCACCCCGTGATACAGCACCAGCCACCCGTGGTCGGTGCGGATCGGCGGCGGCGACAGACCGATCTTGCAGGAATCCCACCACGCGCCGCTCCGCGCCGCCAGCAGCGGCGCGTGGTCGCCCCAGTGCACCATGTCGTCGGAATAGCAGATCCACATGTCCCCTCGACCCGCTGCGTGCGGCCGATGGATCATCGCCCACCGCCCGCCGATGCGCCGCGGAAAAATGGCCGCGTCCTTGTTTTCGGGCGGCAGCACGATTCCCCGCCGCTCGAAACGAACAAAATCGCGGGTCATGGCCATGGCCACGCACGGACCGACTTGCGAAGACGCGGTATAGGTAATCACGTATCGATCGATTTCTTTGACGCGGACGATGCGCGGATCCTCGACGCCCCATGTCTCGTGCGGATGGCGTTGGGGATCTGGGGCCAGCGTGGGGGCCGGGTCGATCTGCCATTGCGTGAAACCGTCCATGCTTCGGGCGGCCGTCAGATGGGAAATGCCGCGTCGATCCTCGACCCGCACGAGCAGCAACGTCTGGCCGTCGGGCAGAAGGGTGGCCCCGGGGTTGAACACGGTGTGCGCGGGGTAGGGCCAATCCGCGGAGGACAAGATTGGGTTTCCCGGATAGCGGGTGAACAATTCCTGCGGACCCAGTTCGGGCGGCATCGGGCATTCCTCCGTTCGGCGGGCGGTACGCCCGTGCAGACATGGGCTGGAAGCCCATGCCACAACGCATATCGGCGCCTGTTACGCCGGCACTTCGGGTTCGCCGGTTTGCAATTCGTGCATGGTCAGCAGCGAAAGCAACCAGGAAATCAACGACTCCGCGCCCTGGTTCAGATTGACGCCGCCGTTAGTCAGGGCGTCGTAACAGCCGCGGGATTTGAAATCAATCATCGGCAAACCCAGGTCGTTTTGCCCCAGGTACCAGTCAAAACACCGTCGCATCTCCCGCAGATAGCGCGGGTCGTTCGACGCGTGATACGCGGCCTTGCACGCCCCGATCAGTGCCGCAACTTCGACCGGCTGCTGGTCCCAGTTGGCCTTGGGTTTGCCCCGCGGCATCCAACCCTTGCATCCGATCAACGACAACTGACCGTCGTCGCCGGTCTGGACCCTCAACAACCAATCCAACACCCGCAACCCCCGTTGAACCAATGCCGCGTCGTGGAAGTGTTCGCCGGCCATCAGCAGCGCCTGCGGAACGCGGGCGTTTTCGTAGGTCACCACGTCGGCGAACCACGGCCAATCGTTCGATTCCTGGCCGTCGAACGCGACCACGACCTGCCGGGCCATTTCGCGCTTGCGCGATTCAACCTGCGATTCGTCGGGGAAGGCCAGCAGGAAATAATGGCAGCCCAGCATCGCGAACGACAGCGAGCGCACCACCCGACACCGATCGAATCCGGGCAGCGAATCGAGAAACAGATCGCGGCAATGCTGCCGCGAAAGCGGGTCCGGCGGATAGGCGGCCAGGTAACCCAGCGCCCACAAAACGCGGCCTTGGGCATCGTCCCCGCCGTCCACGTCGCTCCAGCGGCGGTCGTAGGACATGAAATTGTGAAACCGACTGTTGCTGCGCCGCGCGTGATGAACGAACGACAGATAGGTGTGCAGGCACTTCAACACCGCGTCGTCATGAAACAACGCGTAACGCATCGCGGTCACGATCAACGCCCGGGACACGTCGTCGATGGAATAGCCGTGGTGCCGGTTGGGCGTCGAGAATGAGGCGTGCTGCGTAATCCCGGTGTCGTCCGTCATGCGATACAGATGATCGAGCCGCACTTCCGGCAGCGACAGCCGCATCGGCTGGGCGGCCTTGCCCGGCGCCGGCGTCGCGACGGCCGCCCATCGTTCGCAGGCCTTGTCCAGAATCGCGGCATATTCCAACGCGACGTTGGGCCAGGTCATCATCCGGCCGAATGCGTACGCGCGCCGGCGCATGGTCATGCGTTCGGTCTCGTCACGCAACAACTCGTCAAGGTGGCGGGCCATGGCCTGGTCGTCGCCGAAATCGACGATTCGCCCGCGGCCTTCAGCCAGGATCTCCTGCGCGTACCAATAGGGCGTCGAAACGACCGCGGTCCCGCAGGCCAGCGCGTACGCCAGCGTGCCGGACACGATCTGATTTTCGGAGCGATAGGGGGTGACGTAAATGTCCGTCGCGCGCAGGTATTCGCACAGGTCTTCCAGCGAGACATACCGGTTATGGAACTGCACGTTGCGCTGAATCCCCAGCGTCAGCGCGTGTTTTTCCAACCCCAGCCGGTACGATTCGCCGCTCTCGCGTTTGACGGCTGGGTGCGTCGCCCCCAGCACGATGTAGGCCACGTCAGGATGGTCGGGCACCACGCGGGCCAGCGCGTTGAGCATCATCTCGATGCCCTTGTTGGGATTGATCAACCCGAACGTCAGGATGGTCGGCCGGCCGGCGACCTCGAACCGCTTCTTGAACGGCTCGGTCGGGCCGAACGGCACGTCGGGTACGCCGTGATGAATCATGCTGACGTGGTCGCCGGAAATGCCGAACACGTCGGCGAGCATGCGTTTGGCCCGCTCGGCCATCACCACGATCGCCCCCGCGCGATCGCACAACGCCATCAGCACCCGCCGCTGCCCGGGGTTGGGATCGGCCAGCACCGTGTGCAGCACGGCGATCACCGGTTTGTGCAGCCGTTGCAGGAGCGCCAGCAGGTAGTCGCCGTCGCTGCCGCCGAAAATGCCGTACTCGTGCTGGACGCAGACGACCTCGAACTTGCTTTGATTCAGATAGTCGGCGGCCGCGCGGTAGTCCTCCTTGCTGTGATGGCGGATTTCGAAAACGACCTGCTCGCCGTACTTGTAGCCCTCCTCGACGTCGTTGATGGCCACGATGCCCATTTGGCGGCACTTTTCGATGGGCTGCCGGAACAGTTTTTCGGCCATGCCGCTGGAGAGGTCGTGGGTGAACGTGGCGATGCCGCAGCGCCGCGGCACGTACGACGCGATCATGGCCACCGATCGGGCGTTCGTTCGAGGCATGGACGGCACCTTGCGAATCTATCTCAAATCCGCGGCGTTCCTCATGTCGTTAATGAACACCGGATCGCGCCTATCCGGCATAGATCACCTGGCGCGCGGTCAGGATTTCGTGCCGGCGGAATGGGTTCTTGAGGGCACGCTTCGAGACCAGGTCGACCGGGCGTCCGAACATCGTCGCCAACTCGTCTTGCATGTCCATGTGATCCCACAGGCTCCAGGGTGCGTCGGGGTTGAACCCCACCAGCACGTCCACGTCGCTGTCGGGGCGGAAGTCGTCGCGCAACACCGACCCGAACAACGCGAACTCGACGATCCGCCATTTGCGGCAGAACTGCGCGACGCAATTGGCGTCGATCGGTATCCGCGGTTGTGGTTTCACGCGCTTCGGGTCTCCGTCATTGACGACGACAACCCGATCAGTCCGAAAGTCAAGAGCGACGGCTGCGTCGTCGGAATTCGCTGCATGACGTCATTATCCGGATGCGTCCGGCAGTGTAAAGGAGTGTCGCCGAATCTCGGTTGGGCGGATCGCATCGGCTTGCCGCCGCATGCCATCGGCGTAGAATCAAGCCCGCGGTGGGAAACGCGGGCAGTTGTCGTTGACCGGCCCAATGCGAAATCGGGTCGTGGGAGCTTGCGGAGATGACCGAAGAAGGCGGACGGACGGAACGGATCGAAATCCTGCCCATCGTGGAGGAGATGCAGGATTCCTACCTGACCTACGCCATGAGCGTCATCATGGCCCGGGCCTTGCCCGACGGGCGCGACGGGTTGAAGCCGTCGCAGCGCCGCATTTTGGTGGCCATGAACGATCTGAACTTGGGTCCGCGGGCCCAGCATCGCAAGTGCGCCAAGGTCGCGGGCGATACCTCCGGCAACTACCACCCCCACGGCGAACAGGTCATTTATCCCACGCTGGTGCGGATGGCCCAGTCTTGGAACATGCGTTACCCGCTGATCGACGGGCAGGGGAATTTCGGCTCCCTCGACGGCGATCCGCCGGCGGCCATGCGTTATACCGAGTGCCGATTCGCGTCGCCGGCCACCGAACTGCTGGGCGACATGGAATTCGAAACGGTCGATTTCGTGCCCAACTACGACGGCACGCGGACCGAACCGGTCGTCCTGCCGAGCAAGCTGCCCAACCTGCTGGTCAATGGTTCCACGGGCATCGCCGTGGGCATGGCCACCAGCATGCCGCCGCACAACCTGACCGAAATCTGCAACGCGATCGCCCATTTGATCGACAAGCCGCAATGCACGCTGGCGGAGCTGATGGAAATCGTGCCGGGTCCGGATTTCCCGACCGCGGGGGTCATCTGCGGCCGCGACGGCATCTTCGAGGCGTACAAGACCGGTCGCGGGTCGGTCACCATGCGCGGCCGGGTCAACGTCGAGGAGGACAAGAAGGGCCGGCAGACCATTGTCATTACCGAGATTCCGTATCAGGTGCTGCGCTCGACCATTACGGAGCGTATCGCGGCCGCGGTGAAGGCCGGTCATCTGAAGGAAGTGGCCGCGGTGAACGACGCATCGGACCGCAAGCACCCGGTGCGGATCGAAATCGATCTGAAGCGCGACGCCAACGTCGACGTGGTTATCAACCAGTTGTACCGCTACACGCCGCTGCAATCGAATTTCTCGATCATCAACACGGCGCTGGTCGATGGCCAGCCGCGGACGCTGCCGTTGAAGGCCATGCTGGTGTTGTACGTGCAGCATCGCGCGGAGGTGATTCGCCGCCGGACGGCGTTTCTTCTGCGGCGCGCGAAACAGCGGGCCCACATTCTGGAGGCGTTGATTCTGGCCATCGGCGCGATCGACCACATCATCGCCTTGATCCGCGGGTCGTCGTCGCCGGACGAGGCCAAACAACGGCTGATGAACGAGCCGTTGACGCTGACCGAAGCCGCGTCGTTAAGAAACATGCTGCCGGGGGCGTTCGTGAAGCGTTGCGCGGCGCCGCAGAAGCTGACGGTCGTTCAGGCCGGGGCCATTCTGTCGATGCAGTTGCAACGGCTGACCGGTCTGGAGATCGAAAAGCTGGCGGGCGACTATCGCAAGCTGGTCGAGGAAATCGCGGAATACGAGTCCATACTGGCCGACGAGGGCAGGATTCGGGCGTTGATTCGGCAGGACGTCATCGAGCTGCGCGACAAGTACGGCGACGACCGCCGCACGGAAATCACCGGGGAGATCAGCGAATTCCGCATGGAAGAGCTGGTGCCCGACGAGCAGGTCGTGGTCACGCTGACCCACGAGGGCTACATCAAGCGCACCGACATCGACGCCTACCGCAAACAGGGGCGCGGCGGCCGCGGCGTGCGCGGCGGTGAAATCAAGGAGGGCGATTTCATAGAGAAGCTGTTCGTGGCCAGCACGCACGATTACCTGCTGGTGTTCACCGACCGCGGCCGGGTTTACTGGCAACGCGTGTTCGACCTGCCGGCCATGGCCCGCACGGCCCGGGGGCGGTCCATCGCCAACCTGGTGAAGATGCTGCCCAACGAATCGCACCGGGCCATTCT
Organism: Phycisphaerales bacterium; assembly: GCA_013140575.1. GTDB lineage: Bacteria > Planctomycetota > Phycisphaerae > UBA1845 > UBA1845 > JABFSN01. The sequence continues at coordinate 28,787 of JABFSN010000022.1, forward strand.
GGCCGTCAAGCAGTTCGAGGAGAATTTCGTGTTCTTCGCCACGGCCAAGGGCACGGTCAAAAAGACTCCGCTGGGCGCCTACAGCCGTCCGCGGGCGTCGGGCATCATTGCCATCGGGCTCGATCCGGACGACGCGCTCATCAACGTGGAAATGACCGACGGCGAACACGAGATCGTGCTGTGTTCGCGCGAGGGGATGGCCGTGCGATTCAACGAGGCCAACGTGCGGGCCATGGGTAGGTCCGCCCACGGCGTCAAGGGCATGACCATGGACCGCGAAGACCGCGTCGTGGACATGGTGGCCATCAAACCCGGGGCCAGCCTGTTGACGGTTTGTGAATTCGGTTTCGGCAAGCGCACCGCCATCGAGGAATACCGCCTGACCCGCCGCGGCGGAAAGGGCGTCATTAACATCAAGACCACCGACCGCAACGGACGCGTGGTCGGCGTGCGGGCGGTTCAGGACGACGACGAATTGATGCTGATCACGTCCAAGGGGATCATGCTACGCACGGATTTGAGCGCCGTCCGCGAAATCGGCCGGGCGACGCAGGGCGTGCGATTGATCCGCGTGGACGAGGGCGACACGGTGGTCGCCGTGGCCAAGATCGCCCGGGATGAAGACGACGCGGAAGCGGGAGATGAAGGCGCCGATGCCGGAACGCCAATGGAACCGTCCAACGGCGCGGAAAACTCGATAACACCGCCCCACGTGTCCGATGATGAAAGGGAAAAGGACGGCGCCGGACGGGCGTCGTAGCCTCATTCGCCCGCGAGGCTTGCCGTCGTCTTTGCAGATGGACGCGACGCGCGTCGATCGGTCGTGTACAATGCCGGGGACCGAGGGGGCCAAGGCTACCGGCCCGAAGTCAGGAGGTTGAGGTATGGCGGCGCCACGAGCGATGCGAACCGGACTGGCCGCAACGATCATCGCGTGCGTAGTCTTGGCTGCGAGTTGGCCGGGGCGGGCGCAGGTCATCGACGGCGGCAACAGTCCGCACGAGAACCTGCAGAATCGGGGTTCGCGGTCGCCCGGCCTGCTGGTGCGGGCGGGCATCGATCGTCATCGCTCCGGGCCGGAAATCACGCAGAGTGATCCCGATCCGCATTACCGGTTGGTTCTCATCAACGAACTGCTGCAGAACGTGTTTGCGCAGTTGGCCGGCCTGGTCCAGATCATCCTCCGCGGCGACACCGATCCCATCGACGGGGGCGGCGGCGGGGTGAACGACGTGGTGATCACCGAGCTTTCGAGCAACGGCGACGTTGCATTCGTGGAGTTGTTCAACCGCGGGGCATTAAGAATCGGGCTGGACGGGTGGGTGTTCGCCGACGCCGACGATCACGTGAGCGATCCGTTGGACTTCGTTCGGCTGGAGCGAGGCGAGACGGTCGTGATCCAGTTCGGTGGCGACAGCCGGGACGACGCCGCGCAGGTGTTGTCTCCGTTCCGATTGCGGTCCCTGTCGGCCGGCGAGTTGGCGTTGTATGACTTTTCCGGGTTGCCGGATGGTTCGGACCCCGTCGAGAACCTCGACAACGCCGACCTGATGATCGACTACCTTCAATGGAACGACGAGGATCAGGAACGCGACCCCCCGTTGGAAGCGTTCGCCGCGAGCGCCAGCTTGTGGAACCGCATCGACGAAATCTTGTCGCCGCTGGCCGACGCCACATTTCGCCTGAAGGCGAGTGCCGAGGGGCGAGACAGCACGGGATCGGATGATTTCCTCACCGGCCCGTTCAACGCCGACACGCTGGGCATGCCCGAAAGCCAGACCGGAGAAGTTCAGACGCCGCCGACGGACACGGGCGACGACGAAATCACCGATACGACCGGTGACGGACCGAAGCGAAGGTCCATCCTGGACGATCGGCGTTAGGGTCCCGCGCGCCGACGATGCCCGTTTTTCCGTCGGCGGAAGCCGGCGCAAGCCGCCCCACGATCGGTATTCGCGGACCGCCGTTCAGAATTCCGCCCGCTCAGGACGCCGCATGCCTTGATTTGCCGATAGCGCTTTCGATAGACTTGTCGGTTGAGTTTATGCGGACGGTGCCCCTTTCCGGGGGGAGAGTGCCGGCGGGCGGTTTGAGGGAAACCGCCGCCGCGGCGCCCGGCCGACCGCCGAATCAGGAGTAACATCGGATGGGAAAACCTTGGTTGACCGTGGGTGTCGTTTTGGCATTGGTCGCGTCGTCGGCCCATGCGTCCCCGTGTCCGACGCAAACGGCGACGCTAACGCCGAGCAAGGACAACACGCTTTTTCAAGATGTCACGGGCAGCACCAGCAACGGCGCCGGCGAATACCTCTTCGCCGGGCTGACCGCGACCAACAGCATCCGCCGGGCGCTGGTCGCGTTCGACGTGGCCGGTTCGGTTCCGGCCGGGTCCACGATCGTCGGCGCCACCCTGACCATGAACATGTCCAAGACCATCGTCGGGCCCAAGTCGATCGAATTGCGGCGAGTGTCGGCCGACTGGGGCGAAGGCGCTTCCGACGCGATCGGCGATGAAGGCATGGGCGACGACGCCGAACCGGGCGACGCCACGTGGATTCATCGTTACCGCCCGTCGAGCCTGTGGGCAACGCCCGGTGGCGATTTCTCCGGTACGCTGAGCGCCACAACGTCCGTGGGCGTGGAAGCACCGTACTCGTGGACGTCGCCCCAACTGATTGCCGACGTGCAGAGCATGCTCGACAGCCCGGGCGGCAATTTCGGATGGATCGTGATCGGCGCCGAGACGGGCGCTCCGACCGCCAAGCGTTTCGACAGTCGCGAGAACCTCCCGTCCGTTCGGCCGGTGCTCGAGATTCAGTACGATCGCCCGGGTTGCCCGACAACGTCGACGTGGGGTCTGCTTTCCGGCGGCTTCGTGGTTCTGACCGCGGCAACGCTGGCCATCCGCGGCCGAAAGCTCCGCGGACCTGCGCTGATCTCGTAGATCGACGGTCGCGCCACCGGCCGATTCTGGCCCGAGCAATCGACCATCGCGGCCCGGATGATTCCGGCGGCGGTCATTGGTTTGATTCAGTTCCGACATCCCGACGGCGATATCGTGTTTTTCCGGTGGGGTCCGGCGATGCCGCTCCGACCCCAACGACCGGGAATGTCCCGTTCGGTCGCGCTGTGACCGGCGATCGTGACGCCCGCGGCGGCATGACGGATCGCGCTGGCCCCGGGGCGACCACCCCTGATCATCCGGCCGGGAATGCCGCTTCGGGACGATTGACCTCGCAAAATCCCATCTTGCAACGCGGACCGGGTTTGGGGTAGGATGGGCTTCCACTTGTCGGGGGCGGTGCGCGCGACGGCGGTGAGGGTTTGGCGCGCGCGTCTCGATGCCGGGGGTCGGGCAAGCGACTGGACATTTCCGGAAAGAGGCGAACGATGAAAACCACGAGCGCGATCGTATCGTTGCAGACAGGAGTGCTGGCCCTGATGTCGATGGTCGCGACGCCCTGGCGGGCGGACGCGGGCTTCACCGATTGCCAGCCCAACGGACTCGACGACGATTGCGATTTCAGCTGCGCGGCCCAGGCCGGGGCTTGCAACGTCCCCGGCTGCGGACTGAGCATCGACTGCAACGGCAACTTGATCCCCGACGAATGCGACGTGCCGTTCGTATGGGACGGCGGCGGCGACGGCGTGAACTGGCACAGCGCCAACAACTGGAACCCCAACGTGGTTCCCAACAGCATCTTCGCCTTCGTCGTTATCGACGGCCTGGCGTCCAACGTGGTGCTGAACAACTCCGCCATAGTCGCCTCGGTCGAGCTGACCAACGGGGCGTCGCTGTTGATCTCCGGCGGCAATTTGACGGTGGGCTCCTGCGGAATGCTGATCGAGGGCGCCCTGCGCACCAAGAACAACCGAACCACGTCGGTCCTCGGCGACGTCACCATCGGCCCCGATGGTTCGTACGAGGCCCACGCCACCGCCACGGCCGTCGATACATCCACGCTCGAGGCCGAGAACATCACCGTGCTCGAAGGGCCCGGCGGTCAGGAACCGGGAAAACTGGTCATTGACCGACAGATGACGGTCAACGCCCAGGGTGACGCGCTGTTCGATGGGACGAATGCTGAGCCCTGTAACCTGCTGGCCTTCGGCGGCTGCCGTCCGCCGTTGCTCCAGATTGAAGGCAGCGCCGTCCTGGATACCAACGGCAGCCTTAGTTTCTCGTTCTCGGTCAACGTGAAGATCGGGACGTTGCTGCCGCTCAACGACGACCTCGCCCGATCCGGTCCGGTTCATCACCACATCGAGCTGGGCGGCGACTTCATCAACACTACCAACGTCGCGGCGTGCTTCGACGCCGACGGCGGGGCCATCATGCTGGACGGGGCTGCGCCGCAGGACTACGAGGCCGCGAGCTTCGCGCCCCAGAACGTCCCCACCGAGTTCTATTTCACCAACAACTTCGCCTTCGGCGAGGTGGAGGTGGCGCCCGGTCGAACGGTGAACGTGCGTAACGATTTTGCGAATCAACCGTTCGGCGGCGCCGAGACGCTGGTGGTCAACGGTTTGACCATCGGCAATGCCGCCAACCTCAACGCCATGAGTGCGAGCATCGCCTTCAGTCAGATTTCCGACTTGGGCGGCAATCTCTCCGGCAACATCAACTCCATCGCCCAGTTGCAGTTGCCGGCCGCTTCCGCCTGGGGCGTCGCGGCCATCAGCGCGGCCGTCGCGGCCGCGGCGACGCTGGGCATTCGCCGGCGCATCGGCGGATCGCGCCTGGTCGCCGGCAGGTAATCCGGGACTGTCCAGTGCTTGAATCGTGCGGCTCGATCAAAACCCGCCACGCGAGCGTCGGGCCGGTCGCGTGGGTGGCCGCGTCTGAATCACCGGGATCGAACAATTCTCTTCGCGATTATTTGCGGATTCTCCGGCGATTCGATGCGGCGTCGATCGTCCGGTCGTCTATCGACCCGGTTCCGCTGGGTACTCGGCGAATATCTGGGCAACGGGGAGTTTGAATTCCGCCAGCGACGGGGAAAGCAAAACGTCGTTGCTCTTGAAATAGCCGTTCGGTTCATACCGACCGGCACGAAGCGTGAACACCTCGACGGCTCTTGCGTCGGCATCGACGATCCAGTATTCGCGGACGCCGTTCCGCGCGTACAGGTCGCGCTTGACGATGCGGTCGCGTTCTACGCCTTCCGGCGACAGCACCTCCACCATCAAATCCGGCGATCCCCGCACCCAGTCCTGGACGATCGCCTGATTGGCCGTGGACACGAACAGAATATCCGGTTCGACGATATCGCCCGACGGCAGATGAACGTCCAGCGGTGCGACGAACACCCGCCCGACCACTCGTCCGCGGACGTACTCCCGAAGGTGCGAGGCCAGATTGAGAACGGCGTCCTGGTGCTTCGTCCGTGGCGACGGGCTCATCAGCAATTCTCCGTCGATCAGCTCCGCCCGGGTGCCGTCGGGGAGACTCATGAAGTCGGCAACCGTCTTGCGCGGACGTCCTCTCTGTGCGACGATCATCATTTGCATCCTACGCCCGCAGGCACCGCGAAGCAAGCCGCAATGGCCCGTTAGTCCGGAGACCAGATCTTGGAACCGACGCGCCCGGCGACGAAACCCACCCACACCACTTCCGCGTTGTACCGGCCATTGGGCCCGTCCAGCACCGCGATGAGCATGTCGGGAGTTTGCTTCATTATTCTCGGCCAACCGTTCGCCGCGCGACTCGGAAAGTACCGGTCCAACTGCGCGATGACCTCCGTCTGCGTCATGTCGTTGCGAAGGCTCTGATAGAAGCGAACGAACAGTTTTCGGTTTGTTGGTGCATAATGAAGAACAGCAAGCATCAGCGCAAGTAAGAGCAACGCAATGAACGGCGTCCGACGCTGTCTGACGCGCCAGTGCATCCAGGCAGCCAACGCCCCGACCAGCAGCACACCGACTGGGACTTGCCAGAACCCCGTTAGCGGAAACGCAATATCAACGACGATTGTGAGGATAACCAGGACAACCGGCACAAGCGTCCAGAAGAACTCGATCACCCATACCCGTCCCGAAAACGGCTTCCGCGAAACGTCGATCAACTCGCCGCACTCCGGGCAGCGTCCGTCCGTTGTCAGCCCCCGCAGGTTGTATTCACATCGCCAGCAGGAATGATTGCTCTCAATGACCCGATCGCTTCCCATCGAACGCCTCAATCGCCCGGTGCCATCGCCTCTTCCGCCTCTTCGCGCAGCGCGTTCAGGTCCGACGCGCGGTCGAACCACAGGATCTCGCGGTCGGCGTTCACGTGGTAATCGTCGGGATTCGCCAGTTCCGCGGGCCACGCGGCGATCGCGGCGTCGTACGATCGTTTCGCGTCGTCGAATCGCCCCAGCCTCGCGTAGGCGATGGAGTTGATCAGATGGCCAAACGACGGAAAGCGGTCCATCTCATTCGCCTTCCCGGCGTGTTCGATAGCGCCGTCCGCTCCGTCGGGGTCTTCGAATTTGCCGGCGCGGAGATTGGCCAGCGCCCGGACGCGATGGGCTCGGCCATCTCCGACCGGCATGTGCTGGATGGCGTTCCGCGAATGAAAAACAGCATCTTCGAGGCTTCTTGAGCCGTTTTCGGAGAGATGGAAACTCGCCAGTAACAACGACGCGCCCTTATTCGCGGAGTCTCGCGCCAACGCATTTTCCAACGACTGCTCGCACGCCCGATCGTTGAGGTACCACTGGATCGTGCCCAGCGTCCGCCACGCACCCGCGGAGCCCTGCAATCCCTCGCGCGACCGGTCGAAACGGTCCACGGCCATGGCGCATTCAAGAGCCTCCGTCCATCGCTTCTGTAATGCCAGCACCCGGGCCAGATTACTGGACGCAAAGAAAAAGTCGTCGTAGTCGTCGCCTTGGCGCAATCGATGTTGCTCGTCCAATGCAACGGCCTGGCGCAAGACCGCTTCCGCCTCTTTCAGTCTGCCCGTTAGATAGAGGGCCACCCCTTTGTTGTTCAAGACATTCAGGTTTTGCGGATCGATGGCCAACGCGCGATCCACGTACCGCAGCGATTCGTTCAGTATCGACGGGTCGGAGGTTGTCCGCGGACTCTGATTGTATTTGTCGATCTTGACGCTGGCTAGGTTGCCGAACGCCTTCTCATTGTCCGGATCGAGACTGAGACACTCGGCGTAGTGCCGCTCCGCGGCGTCCCAGTCCTTCTTGATCTGCGACAGTCGACCTGATTCCAGAAACTGCTCCACGCGGGCGGCCACGCGCATCCGTTCCACCACCACGATTCCGACTCCGGTTGCCACCACCAGGGCGATCGCGGCGATCGCGGTGACCAGTGCCTTGTGCCGCCGCGCATACTTCATGGCTCGGCGAATGGGGCCGGGGCGCTTGGCCGCGATGGGCAGGTCGCTGATGAATCGCCGCAGATCCTCGCACATGGCCCGGGCCGTGTCGTAGCGCGCGTCCGGCGCCTTCTCCAGCGCCTTCAGACAGATGGTCTCCAGTTCCGGCGGCACGGTGTGCACCATCTTGTGCGGGGGCGACGGCTCCCGGCTGATGATGGCGCTCAGAATCTGCCTGTCGTCGTCGCCGGGGAAGGCCGGCTGGTAGGTGAGCAGCTCGTACATCGTCGCGCCCAGCGAATAAATGTCCGTGCGATGATCCACCGGCACCCGGCGGGCCATGGCCTGTTCCGGGCTCAAGTAGCGCACCGTTCCCAGCAGCGCCCCGGTCAGCGTGATGGAATCCTCGTCCATGCTCTTGGCCAGACCGAAGTCGCCCAGCATCACCCGCCCGTCGGCCGACAATATGATGTTCGCGGGCTTGATGTCCCGGTGAATGATCCCCTCGCCGTGGGCATAGTGCAGCGCGTCGGCCGCGTCCGCCATCCACCGCGCCACCTGGCGGTAATACAAACGGGCCCGCGCCGGCGTGGACACGTCGGCCGCGTGCACCGCCGCCGCTGACGGTTCCTGAATCTCCTGCGCCGACGGTGTCCCCAATGTGGTCTCGCGGAGCAGCGCCGCCAATCGCGACGGCGACGCCGACGCCGCGTTGTGGGCCGCGAACTGCCGCACCAGCACGTTCAGCGGCTTGCCCGTGATCAATTCCATCGCGTAGTAGTAGCCGCCGTGCGATTCGCCGAAGTCGTAAATGGGAATGATGTGCGTGTGGTGCAGCCGGGCGGCCGCGTGCGCCTCGCGGCGGAACCGCGAGACGGCCGACGGACTGGCGGCGCCGATCACCGCGGGCAGCACTTTCAACGCGACCGTGCGTTTCAACTTGTTCTGCACGGCGCGATAGACCACCCCCATCCCCCCCTGACCGAGGGCCGAGACGATCTCGTAGCCATCGATCCGCGGAAGATGGTCGCGCGAAATCGGGCGATCGCCCTTCTCCATGATGTCCGCCGCGTCCGGCGATTCCACCGCTTCGGCGCGCGAACGCAGCAGCGGCCTGGCCCGGTCCAGGAAGTCCTGATCCTTGCGGAAGTGTTCAAACGCCGTACGGCATTTGGGGCACGTTTCCAGATGACGCGCGACGCCCGTAGCCGCCACGTCGGCCAGCCGGCCCATGCGAAAGTGTTCAAAATCGGTAAGCGTCAGACAGGATGACAAGGGGCGCCGGCCTCCACCGCCCCGCGCGACGTCGGAACCACCATCGGAACCGAGTAGCCCGTCCGCGCCGGCCGTCGCGTCCTCGTTCCCGGAAAGGCGTCCGTTCAGGGGCGATGGTCGAGTGTCGTCTAGAATTCATCCCCAATCAATTCCGACAGCTCGCCGCGCAGCCGCTTGGTGACCCGCGATTTCGCCAGGTACACCTGATTGGCCGTCATCCCCAGCGTCTCGCAAATCTCCTCCACCGGCCACTCCTTCAGCACGTAGAGCTTGAACGCGGCCACCGTGGTCGGCGAAAAATCCGATTCGAGTCGTTTGAGACAATACGCCAGATGTTCCTGCAACCAATGCCGGTCCCACTCCGCGGTCGCGTCCTCGGTCGGCGCCGCGAGATCCCGCCACTCGCCGCTGTCCGCCTGCCGGGCACGCTTCTTCCGCAGACGGTCCGCGATTTGGTGCGAAACATGGGTGAAAAGATAATTCTTAAAGGAACCCTTGTCGCTGGAATAGTCAAATGTGGCCATGGTCCGCGAGAGCGTGTTCATGCACTCCTGGGCGACATCGTCGGCCTCATCGGCACCCAAGCCGCGGGAGCGAGCAAATCGGCCGAGAAGTGGAGAATACAGCTTAAAGAATTCTTGCCATGCCTTCTGATCGTCGGCGTGCCGGACGCGTAACAAAAGCGACGGTCGGGTGGTATCCATGACGTGAACCGGATCATAGCACCGCTTGACGCTGTGGAACAGGGGTCTTCCGCCCGTCAAATTGCGTTCTTGGATCAAGACGCAGAAGTTTGGGGCGAATCCAAAAAAAAACTTTTCGGATGAGACAGAATGTCGCCCGCTGACGCGTATCCCCGGTGAACCCCATCGATTGGTCGAGCGGCCGGTCGGATGGGGCGGTGAAGGGTCGACAGGATCGCCAATCGTCGGCCGACCGGGTGACAGGTGATGAACCGGTTTTCGACGAAAGTGAATAGCCTCGAGGGCGCGGGGCTGTGCTTCTTACCGACTGCCTGCCGGTACGAAGGGCGTCATCGAGCTCCGCGCCCTGATCAAATGCTGAACGAATGCCTGCCTTCCTCATTGAGAGAAAGTGTCCGATGCGTTCGCGCGAGCGAGGGTGCGTACCCGTCCCCCCTCCGACGGGTTCGGCACTCCTTTCGGGAGCCGTTCGCGCGAACGCTCGCACTTTCCAACCGCGAGTTGCATTCGTAGTACCATAAGGATTGAACGACGGTTTCCGGCGCGGCGTCGGCCGCATGAATGAAGAAGTCCCAGCCCGGCCGGCTTTCCCACGGCGCGCGAATGGGCTGTACGAATCAAGCTCTTCCACTCTTCGCTATTGACGGAAATGCCAAACAGCCGGCCGGCCGCTTAAGGGGGGCAAGCGGACGGTCCGGCATTTTTTACGGACGCGATCCGTTCGCGAGGCTGAGCCGTTGCGCGCCATTGCGACCGTCGTTCGGCGCGGGGGGAAGCGGCTCCCGGACCGTGCTCACGGACAGCTGTCGGATACACGCGAGTTCAGAAACGCGACGGTTGGTCGATGGAGCGCAGCAGCGAACGGCCTTCGTCGGTTTCGTGGGCGACGATGCAGACGGTTTCCCATGCGACGGCGGCGCGGTCGAGCAGGCCTACGTTTTCGAGGGCCAGGGCGAGGTTGGCGTGGAGGTCGATGTTTTTGTCGTTTTGGGCGATGGCGGCTTCGTACTCTTCGATGGCCAGGGCAAATTTTCGGCGATCGGCGAAGATCAAGCCCAGTTGATAGTGCAGTTCCACGTCGCCGGGGTTGTCGCGGAGGGCGCTTTGGAAGACGTGGACCGCGTCGGCGGCGTCACCGCGTTCGAGCAACGCCAGACCGAGCTTGACGTTGGCCTTTATGTAGTTGCGGTTGATGGCCACCGCGTTCTGGAATGCGGCGATGGCGTCGTCGAGGTCGCCGCGCTGGCGCAACAGAAGGCCCACGCGGTAGTGGAGGTCGGCGTGATTAGGGTGGCGGGTGAGCGCCAGGCGGTGGCGGGCGATTTGCCGGTCGATGACATCGTCGCCGGGCGGGGTGTGTGCGCGGCCGGCGGTCGAGGCATCGTCGTCGTTGAGTTCGGGGTCCGCGGTTGTCGCGGCGCGCGGATCGACGTCGTCGACGGACGACCGGTTCCCATCGGTTGACGATTGGGGCATCAAGGGGGCGAGCCATTCGTCGGCCTGTTTGCCGGCGGCGATGGCGAGTTGCAGTTTGGCGACTTCGCTGAACAGCAGGGACGTATTGGGCTCGATGCGCGCGGACAGTTCGATCGTGGACTCGGCGTCGGCGATGCGGCCGGCCTCGAGCTGGGCGACCGCCAGTCCGACGTACGTGGACAGGTAGCGGTCGTTGATTTCGGCGCCCTTGTTGAACCAGCGGGCGGCGTCTTCGTGAGCGCGATAACGGAGGTGAACGGTGCCGATTTTAACGGTGGCTTCCAGGCATTGGGGGTGAATTTCGACGGCGCGTTGGTATTGTTCGAGGGCGCTTTCGTCGTCGCCGGCGTCGTTGAAGAGATCGCCGAGGCGGAGGTGGTGGTCGGCGAACGCGGGCTCGCGGTCGATCATGGCCTTCATTTCGCGGATGGCATCGTCGAGGCGACCGGCTGCACGATGGGTGTCGACGAGGTCGTCACGGGCGCCCCAGTTGTCGGGGTCGATGGCCAGGGCGCGCTGGTAGCGATGGATGGCGTCGTCGAGACGGGCGGTGCGATAGTACAGGTTGGCGAGGGCGAGATGGACGGTGATGTCGCCCGGTTCGAGGTCGCTGAGTTTTTCGTAATGGCGGATGGCGCCGTCGAGGGCGCCCTGCCGGACGTAAATGGCGGCCAGTCGTTCGTGGGCGTTGCGCAGTCCGGGGCAGGCTTGCAACGCGGTGACGTAGAATTCGATGGCGTCGTCGAGCCGGGCGGCGCGTTCGCTGCAATAGGCGACGGCGAAGAGCAGGGCCGGGTTTTCGGGGTCGTCGTGCAACGCGGTGTGCAGGTGGTCGACGGCGGCGTCGGTCCGGCCCAGTTCATCCAGCGAGCAGGCGAGTCCGATACGCGAGGATATGTGATTCGGATCAATCATGACGGCGGATTGGAACGCATCGCCGGCGGCGTGGTCGCGGGTGCGCATCAACCGAACGCCGAGCCGGAAATGGTCGTCGGCGGATGCGTGGGGCGCGGCGGCGGCCGATTCCAATTCGGTGATGGGCGTCGTTTCGTCGTCGGCGAGGACGCCACGGAACGCGGCGGCGAGCTCGGTCAAAAGGCCCTGGCCCAGGATTTCCAACAGGAAGGACATTCCGGTTCCCCGATTGGTGCGGGCTACACGGCCAGCGATTCGAGCGCGGTTCGGGCCGCGTGGTAGCCATCGTTGATGCGCAGCGCCTGTTGGTACGCGTGTCGCGCCTGGCCGGTACGCCCGGTTTCGCGGTAGATCGAGCCGAGCAACATGTAGACGTCGGCGTAGCGGGCGCCCAGGGCGATGGTGCGTTCGAGGCTGTCGACCGCGTCGTTGGATCGTCCGGCGAAGTGGTACAGCCGGCCGAGGTGAATCCACGCGCGAACGTGCCCGGGGTCGATTTCGACGCAGCGTTCGGCGGCGGCGACGGCGTCGGCGTTTCGTCCCATGCGGTGTGACACCCAGGCGAGGTGGTAATTCAACTCGCCGGATGCGGGTCGGCGGATGATGGCGCGGCGCAGCGTGGCGGCGAGCACGTGGTAAAGCTGATCGTCGACGTCGGCGTCGGTCAGGCCACCGAACGCTTCCACGAATTCGGGGTCGTTTTCGAAGATTTCGGCGAGCCGTCCGACGGCGGATTCATCGTTCGTATCGTCGTCGGCGGGCATTTCCAGCGGGGTGTTGGAACAGGCACGTCCATCCTGAGTCGCCTGGCAGGCCATTCCGAGAAGGAAGCCGATGCGGGCGTCGCGGGGGCGGACGGACTGGGCCCGCTGCAACAGTCGCAGGGCGCGGGCCGAATCCTGCTTCGCGGCGAGGCACATGGCCAGGTTGACCATGGCATCAGCGTGACGTCCGTCGAGATCGACGGCGGCGGTGTAACGAAGTTCGGCCTCGTCGAGATCCTGGATGTCGGCCAGCAGATTACCGAGCTGGAAGTGCAGTTCGGCGCAGTTGGGGCACTCGGCAACGGATGTCCGCAGGGAGGCAACGGCGGATTCTGCGTCGCCGTTTTTCCAGAGAAGCAGGGCGTGGCGAATTCGGGCGGCGACGTCGTCGCCATCGCCATCGATTCGGTCACGTTCGACGTCGGCCGCGTCTTTCCATTTGCGTTGAGCGATGTAGGCGCGGACCAGGTAGTCCGGCAGACTGTTCGAGTCGGGGTTTTCGTTCATGGCCGCGGAGAATTCGAGGGCGGCCTGGTTGAAGACGCCGGCGTTGAGCAGGCAGATGCCGCGGCGTTGGTGGTCGCGGGCCTTGAAGTAGCGGCGAACGCCGTCGATCAAAGTGGTGGACGCCGTGAATGGGGGTGGTGCCGTTTTCTCATCGACGGGCATGTTCCATCTCCGTGGTGATACGGTGCCGAGCACGGCGGGCGATGTCGCCGTGCGGCGGGCCGTCCCACGAACTGATATCGGCAGTACGGGTGGGGTCGGTGATGGGCGATCGAAACGGTCGATTTCGATTATCGGACGGGGGGATTCACCGCGGAGGGGCGGAGGACGCGGAGGGGCGGAGATCGGACAGTGGAGGACAGTTGCGTCGGAGTTTGAGTTGCAGATTGGCGGAAGGGTTTTTGCGGAACGCGCGGCGGGGGATTGATGGCGGCCCGCTATCGCGTGGACAAACTCGGCGAGCGGTATTAGCGTGAATTCGACGACTCGATCGGGGAGTTTATTTGATGCTCGTCGATGCGTTATTGGCAACCCAGCGCCGGCAGACGTCCGCGGAGGCGGTCCGCGATCCGAGCGGATCGATGACGTTCGGCGAATTGACGGCGCTGGCGGCGGCACTTCGCGGTCTGATTCTCGAAAACACACAACGGGACACGGTGGGGCTGCTGCTGCCCGGAAGCGGTGCGTTTAACGCGGCGTTGTTCGGAACGATGTGGGCGGGCAAGACGGCCGTCCCGTTGAATTTCCTGCTGAGCGCCGACGAGCTGGCGGCCATCGCGCGGGACGCGGGGTTCGATGCGGTGTTCAGCATACGTGCGTTCGAGAAGCTGACGGCGTCGTTGCCGGCGCGCACCTTTTTCGTGGAGGAATTGGACCTGGAGGGCGAGGTCGCCGCGTTTGCGCGGAAGCCATTTCCGCCCGCGCCGGAGACGTCGGCCGACAGCGTTGCCGTACTGCCGTACACGTCGGGGACGACGGGGGCGTGCAAGGGGGTGGAGCTGACGGCGCGGGGGTTGAAGGCCAACGCGAACGTGTTGATTCAGCAAGCGGAGTTGGGGGACGGCGATCGGTTTTTGAGCGTGATTCCGCCGTTTCACGTGCTGGGCTTGACGGGCAACGTGATCGTTCCGACGGTGCGGGGGTTGGCGACGTTGATGGTGCCGCGATTCAGTCCGGCGGCGGTGCTGGCGGCGATCGAATCGTTTCGGCCGACGATGATTATCGCGATTCCGAGCATGTTCGCGGCCATTTTGCGGCAGAAGTCGGCGGCGCGCGATGCGTTCGCCGGCGTGCGGATGCTGATCAGCGGAGGGGAGCCGTTGCCGGAGACCGTGGCGACGGCGTTCCGCGCGCGGTTCGGACGGGAGTTGCATGAGGGCTACGGGCTGACGGAAACATCGCCGGTGGTTTCGTTGAACACACCGTCGGCGTTTCGGGCGGGGTCGGTCGGGAGAGTGGTCCCCGGCGTGGAAGTGCGGATCGCCGGACCGAACAATGAAAGCGTGCCGGTCGGCGGCGACGGGGAGATCATGGTGCGCGGATTGAGCGTGATGCGCGGCTACCACAATCGGCCGCAAGAGACGGCCGCGGTGTTGAGCGCGGACGGCTGGTTCCGCACGGGCGACATCGGGGCGTTCGACGGCGAGGGGTTTCTGCGGATCACCGGCCGCAAGAAGGAGATGATGATCGTCGGGGGCGAGAATGTGTTTCCGCGCGAAATTGAAACGGTGTTGGAGCGGCATGAACAGGTGGCCGAGGCGGCAGTCATCGGGGTGGCGGACGGCAGCCGCGGCGAGGTGGCGGTCGCGTTTGTGATTCTGAACGCCCCGGGGTCGGCGACGGAAAACGATCTGCGATCGTTCGCGCGGGAACGGTTGGCGGGGTACAAAGTGCCCCGGCAGGTCAAGATTCTGGAGGATTTTCCGCGAGGTCCGACGGGAAAGGTGCAGAAGCGGGAGTTGCGGGGGTTGTTGTCCGACGGTTGACATCCGGCGGGAGAAGCAAACCGCGAATGTTCGGTGTTTATCGTAACATTATTATTTACAATATGTTATGTGCTTTATTAACGACGTTTGTCGGCGGTTTGGTGGTCGTTGAGGAACTACCGCCCCGCTGGGGCTGGGCCGATCGTGATCGCCTCCCGGGGGCTCGCGCCCCCGGCTGTTGACTGTCGCCCCTGCGGGGCTTGGCGTACCCGCCCGTTGGGCTTCTGAATGCGAGTGGGGGGTTGATGCCGACAGGCGGTGGGTGGCGCAGCACTGACGGTTGACGAAGCGCGGTGGAACCGGCACTTGCAGGGGTCGGGTGCCGGGGGTAGCATGCGCGGCATCAGTGTGCCGGTGGACCACGGATGGCCGAGTAGGTGAGGGATCGTGACGCAGATCGCCAAGGAGTTGCTGGAAATCCTGGTGTGTCCGAAGAGCAAGGCGTCGCTGATTCAGATCGGCGAATGGTTGTACTCGACGGATGCGCGGACGCGGCTTCGTTATCCGATACGCGATGGCATTCCGATCATGTTGATCGAAGAGGCCGAGACGGTGGACCGGGGCGAGTTTGATCGCGTGGTGGGATCCGCCGCGGAGGAGTTGTAGTCGAACCATGCCAAGACCGGTGAAACCAAAATTCGCGACCGATCGTAAGAAGAAACCCGCACGGGTGTTTCATACCTCGCGACGATTTCCCAATCGCGGGGGGGATGCGTGGGAAGGACCGCTGATCGACTACAAGGAAGTCGAATTGCTGCGGAAATTCCTGACAACGAGCAACAAGCTGATGTCGCGCAAGCGGGCGGGCACGAGCGCCGGCGAGCAGCGGGCGCTGAAGCTGGCGATCAAACGGGCGCGATTCATCGGATTGGTTCCGTACACGGCGTAGTTCCCCTTTCTGTTCGCGAGAGATGCACGTTGCGTCCGGCGTCTTGAGCTGCGCGCGGTCGGCGCGAATCTGCCATCCCTGTCGCAACAAAATGTTTATTCGTCAGGCCGACCGGCTAGGAACAGGTCGTCGGCGCGTGGTGGATGTCGCGGCGCGGATGGCCGCGCGCATCGAGGGTCGGGCGTGAAATCGTACGACGTCGTCATAGTCGGGGGCGGGCATGCGGGCGCGGAGGCGGCGTGGGCGGCGGCGCGGATGGGGGCGTCGACGGCGCTGGTGACGATGCGCGCGGATGCGATCGGGCGGATGTCGTGCAACCCGGCCATCGGGGGGCTGGGGAAGGGGCACATGGTCCGCGAGATCGACGCGTTGGGCGGGCTGATGGGGCTGGCGACGGATGCCACCGGGATTCAATTCCGGATGCTGAATCGGCGGAAGGGGCCGGCGGTGTGGGCGCCGCGGGCGCAGGCCGACCGGAACGCCTATCCGGCCGAGGTGCAGCGTCTGCTGGGGTCGGCGGCGAATCTGGAGATCATCGAGGGGATGGTGGAGGGCTTGGCGACGGAGGCCGTCGTGGACGAACTCGGCGAGCGACGACGGATTCGCGGAGTCGGGCTGGACGGCGGTCGGGAGTTGAAGGCCGGGGCGGTGGTGATCACGACGGGCACGTTCATGCGGGCGCTGATGCACTGCGGGCGGTCACAGACGAGCGGCGGCAGGGTGGGGGAGGCGACGTCGACGGGGATCAGCGCGGCGTTGGAATCGCTGGGGATTCAACTGGGGCGTCTGAAGACGGGGACGCCGCCACGCATTCACCGCGATTCGATTGATTACGGCGTGATGGAAGAGCAACCGGGAGACGAGTCGCCGACACCGTTTTCGTTTCTGAACGAGACAATCGGGCGGCGGCAGGTGGTGTGCTGGATTACGTACACCAACGAGCGTACGCACGCCGTCATCCGCGATCATCTGCACGAGGCGCCGATGTACAACGGGCAGATCCGTACGCGCGGTCCGCGGTATTGCCCGAGCATCGAGGACAAGGTGGTGCGCTTCGCGGACAAGCCGCGTCACCAGGTTTTTCTCGAGCCCGAGGGGTACGACAACGAGCGGATTTATTGCAACGGAATCAGCACGTCGTTGCCGGCCGAGGTGCAGGGAGAACTGGTGCGGACGATTCCGGGGCTGGAGCGGGCGGAGATCGTCCAACCCGGATACGCGGTGGAATACGATTTCGTTCCCACGCACCAGACGACGACGACGCTGGAGTGCAAACAGGTCGCAGGACTGTTTCTGGCCGGTCAGATCAACGGGACGAGCGGGTACGAAGAGGCGGCCGGTCAGGGGTTGGCGGCGGGGATCAACGCGGTGCAATACGTGCGCGGGGGCGAGGCGTTCGTTCTGGGTCGGGAGCAGGCGTATATCGGGGTGATGATCGACGACCTGATCACGCGACCGCCGGACGAGCCGTACCGCATGTTCACCTCGCGGGCGGAGTACCGGCTGCATTTGCGGTCGGACAACGCGGATCAACGGCTGACGGCGATCGGGCGGCGGTTGGGCGTGGTGGACGACGCCCGCTGGGACCGGTTTCAGGAGAAGATGTCGGTCGTCGAGGAGATTCGGCGGACCGCCGGCAGGGAGCGTCATGGCGATCGTTCGGTTGCGGAGTGGATTCGGCGAAGCGACGTGTCCGTGGAAGATTATCAGAGTTGGATGATCGGGCAGGGCATCGAGGCATCGCGTGCGGCGTCCGACCAGGTGTTCATCGATTGCAAGTACGCGGGGTATCTGGAACGGCAGTCGCGGCACATCGAGAAGCTGCGGCGGATGGAATCGGCGAAGATTCCGGCGGGCGTGGATTATGAACGGGTTCCGGGGTTGCGAAATGAAGCGCGCCAACGATTTGGGATGATTTTACCGCGAACGCTGGGGCAGGCGTCGCGAATCAGCGGGATCAGTCCGTCGGATGTCACCGTTCTGTGGGTCTACTTGTCGAAGTATCACAAGCTGCGGCAAGGAATTACGTCAACGTAAATCGTTTACCGCGCTGCCATCGTCCGCGCTGTGATTTTCTGAAAATCAACAGCTGCGCGACGAGTGATTCATGGCGCGCGCGCTGAAGACTGCGAATGTTTTGCTTGACGCGAGCGGAATTCTGTATGTAGGGTGTGGCCAATCTAGGAAGGATACGTCGCCTGTATTCGACTGGGCGAAATGAGGGGACGCTCGTAGGATGGCGAAGATGCACGACGGATCGGAATTCAAGTCGGTCTATACGACGGGAGAAGTGGCGCGGATTTGCAACATCAGTCAGCAGACGGTGATCCGCTGTTTCGACAATGGGCGCTTGCGCGGATTTCGCGTTCCGGGGTCGCGGTTTCGACGAATTCCGCGCGAGAGCCTGATGGCGTTCATGCGACACCATGAGATTCCGCTGGACCGTATCGACGCCGGTCCGAAACGAGTTTTGATCGTCGACGACGATCGCGCGGTAGTTGAGATGCTGAAGGATTTACTTCAGCGGGCGGGGCGGTACGAAGTGCGGGTGGGATTAACGGGATTCGAGGCGGGAATGTTGGCGCAGGAATTCAATCCGCACGTGATCCTGCTGGATTTCAAGTTGCCGGACGTGAACGGGACGGCGGTTTGCCGGACGCTGCGTGATTCTCCCAAAATGGCCAAGACGAAGATCATCATGATCAGCGGCGTGGCGGACCCGGACGAGGTGGCCGAATTGATGAGGGCGGGGGCGGACGCGTTCATCAAGAAGCCGTTCGACGTGGAAGAAGTCATCGAGAAGATCACCGCGTTGACGACCGAATAGCGGGCGGCGGTCACGGTCAGACCGATGAGGGAGGGGCGCGGGGATGATCGCGGCGGAGCGACGCGATTGCGTGGACGCGCGTTCGGCGTCGAACCGGTTGGCGGCCGCGATCATTGAGAGTGAATTGGCCGCTGTCGGCGCACTGCCCGCATCGATCCGAGCGTTGTTGACCCCAGCCGGGGCGGGCGCGTCGGGCGACGACCGGCGGTGGGGGGGCGACGTCGAGCTGGAATTGATTTCGAATCGGCTGGGAACGGCGGCGGCGGGCGCGGCGGCATTGGCGCGTTTCGTCGACGCGGTGTTTTTCGGCGGTGATCCGAAACGGCATGGTCCGATCTCGCGCGTGATGTTCTGGCGTCAGGCGATCGACGTTGCGGTCGCGGCGGAATTGATCGCCGCGGAGCGCGCGCCGGCGCCGGATAAATCCGACGTGCTGGTGGCCGGGCTGCTGCACGAAATCGGGAAGGCCGCGCTGCAACATTTCGTACCGAAATCATTTGCGCGCCTAGTCGGCGAAGCCGACCGCAGCGGCGAAGAGATCCAGCGAGTCGAGCGCCGACGGCTGGGGGTGGACCATGCATGGGTGGGCGAGCGTTTGGCGCGCGGTTGGCGGTTGCCCGAAGGGGTGTGCCTCGCCATCGCGGGTCACCACGACGCGGCGATGAGGGGGTTCGACGACGATCCAGTCGACGAATTGACGACCGTCGTGCAACTGGCCGACGCGCTGGTTCACATGGTACGTGATCGGCGGCCGTCGCCAGGCGTCCGGGAGCGGACGATGACGTTGGGGCGCCGGTTGGGGTTGACCCCGGATTTAATGGAAGGCGTCCGATCGCGGATCAGCGGACGCGCGGAGAAGTTTCTGGCGGCGATGGGGCCGTTGCTGGGGATTGGGGGAAGTGAAGGCGCGGAGGTCTGGGGTGCGACCGCGGTCGGGGCGCCCCACCGTTCGGGCGCGCGACGTGGTGATCGTGCGCGACCGTGGCTACGTGCGTGGGCGGGACTGGTGGAGGAGTGGCCGTGGGTGGACGGCGTCGTTTCAGCCATCCGATCGATCGCGCAGTGTGCAAGCGGGTTGTTCGAGACGGAGCATTTGGCGGTGTTCGCGGTGGACGCGGCGAACGACACGTGTCACGCGTGGATGATTCGTGGCGGCAGCGGCGTGGCGACGTCGTTTTTGATGGAGTCCGAAATCGAGGCGTCGGGCGAGGCACCGTTGGGGCCATCGCCGATCGGCGGTGGATGGGAAGCGCCAACGGGAGCGGCGGCGGAAGTTCGGAATCGATTTCGGCGGGCGTTTCACCGTGATCTGCGGCGCTGGATGCGGCTGATTCATGGGGGGCGATGCGTTGGTGGAGTGCTGGTTGATTCGATGGGGGACGCCGGCGGGGCGTGGGCGGAGGACGGCGAAATCATCGCGGCGGTGCAGGTGAGTTTTGGTCAGATCGTGGGTCAGGCGTTGGCGGAGGAGGAACGTCGGCGTGAACGGGACCGGTGGAGGAGTGGGAGCGAGGATCAGGCGGACGAATTCGAACGGGCAGTTCGTTTGGCGGCGACGGGGATGGTGGCCCGGTTGGGCGGCGGGGCGGCGCACGAACTGAACACGCCGTTGTCGGTGATTTCGGGGCGCGCGCAAATGTTGCGCGTGCGGACGGCCGATGCCGAAATTCAAAACGGGTTGGAAGCGATTCAGGATCAGGCGCAGAAATGCAGCCGGATCGTCGGCGACTTGATCGCGTACGCAAAGCCGGGGGAATCGAAACCGACGCTGATGGTGCTGAAACCGTGGTTGGAGGCGCTGGCCCGCCAGTGGGTGGAGCGCGGGGCGTCGTCGCACGCGGCGGTCAGCGTTCAATGGCCGGCGCCGACGTTGACTGCGTGGGCGGACGGGGAACAGATGACGCGTGTGTTTGACGCGATTCTGGCCAATGCGGTCGAGGCGAGCGATCCGCGAAACGTGCGGGTGGTGATTAACTCGTGTTCCATCGCGACCGATGAAATGGTGGTCGTGACGGTGGAGGATCATGGATGCGGCATGGCGGCGGAGGTGTTGGGTCATGCCTGCGATCCGTTCTATTCGCATCGAACGGCGGGCCGGGGG
>JABFSN010000216.1 GCA_013140575.1 Phycisphaerales bacterium
CGCCTTTCGCCTTTCGACGTTTCGACTTTTTCCCAGGCGGGTGGCGGGTGGCATGCTCTCGCGGCGGGTGGCATGCTCTCGCGGCGGGTGGCATGCTCTCGCGGTACTCCGCGTGAGCATGCTGTAAACCATTGCGTGAGCCCCCTCGCCAATCTGCGCCCTGCTGTGTCATCTGTGGATCCTCTCCCCCCCCCGTTTCGACGTTTCAGCGTTTAAGCGTTTCAGCTTTTCCGCGTTTCCCCTCCGTCCCTTCTTCTATCACCGTTTCGCCTTTCCCTCCGTCCCTTCGTCCCTTCCCCCTACCCTTCCCCTTCCCCTTCTTCTCTCCGCGCCCTCCGCGCCTCTGCGGTGAATTCCCCCTCCGTGCCTTCCCCTTTCGCCGTTTCGCCTTTCGACGTTTCGCCTTTTTCCCCCGGCCTATCCCCCGGCCTCCACTCGACTTACGTCGCGCCCCGAATTTTCCGCTTGACTCCCCGCGATGTACGGCGTATGTTAGGTTATGACGGCGCCCTCGGAAGGGCGGCCGGGCTCCTTGAAACGGGTGACCGCGTGAAAGGGGTGATCGCATGACGCGGGGCGCCGCGTGACAAGATTGGTTTCCGGCCCCTGGGGTTGACCTCCCGTGTATGGGGTAGTGTCTCCGAGTGGCACGGGCGTCCCGCCCGTGGGTCAGGTGGCGCGGGCGTCTTGCCCGTGTTGGACGGCGCACGGACATCTTGTCCGTGACGCGCATGACCCGGGCGTCCCGCCCGCGTGCTCGTGCAGACCTCCCGTGTACGGGGCAGTGTCCCCGAGGGGTGTCGCCGGTTGGGGTGGCATGGCCCACGCTCGCGTGGCCATGTCTTCCGCGTGTGTGCGAATCTATGGTTGCACAACGCACCCGGCGCGCGACCGATCGTGTCCCAAAGACGCGCCCGGTCGTCGACGTCCTTTCGAGCCACGAGCGCCAGGCACCACTCCGCATCGGACAACTGAATAAGGACCCCGACGCGCCTGTGCTCGTCCCCATGGCCTGGACGACCTCGCCCATCTCCGTCGAGGCCGCCGCCCGGCCGCGCCGCGGACGGTGGCGCCCCTTACGGTTGCGGCTCGGATTGGGCGGCGTTTTGGAGCATCTTGGCCGCGCCCAATTCCTGAAACTGCGACAGGTTGGTCCAGAAGGTTCCTTCGCCCGCGAAGATCAGGTTGATGGACTCGGGCTTGAAGTTCTCGGCGAAGGTATACAGGTTGTACGCATGAGCGCTGCCGAACGCGGCGACGAGCATTTCGTATCCCTGGGCGTCGGCTTCGTTCTTCATTCTCTCCACGTCCGCATGGGCCTTTCCGAGCAGTTCGACGCGCTGGGCGGCGAACTCGGCCACGTCGCGCTGAATCTGGGCGACTTCGAGATTGGCCTGGGCGGCGATCTCGGCCGCCGTTTTTTCACCGTCGGCGACGATGTTGGCGACCAGTATTCGAGAATCCGCCTGAATGGTCTCGCGCGCGATGTCGACCTTCTTCCGCTCTTCTTCCAATTGGGCGCGGACGGTTGCCGCGGCGCGCTGTTTTTCCTTGGTGAGCTGACTCTCGATGGCGATGTAACTCTGCTGGATGGTTCGCTTGAGATCCTCGGTGACGGCTTGTCCTTCTTCGCCGCCGGAGGGCGCGTGAACCTCGATCTCGCGGACCAAGGCCAGCAGCACGTCCACGTTCTTGCTGCCGCAAACCCGTCGAAGCTCCGCGGTAAGGGCGTGCTGGAACAGCTCGCGTTTTTCGCCTTGTATGAAATCGCGGGCCGCGTAGGTCGAACCGATGTTGCGGCAGATCGAGCGAAGCTGCGGATCGATCACCTTGTCGAGCACGCCGTCAACGTTGCCGAACTCGTTGATGATCTCGGCGGCGTGGCCGGGTTGAATGCCCCAGATCACGGTGACGCCGACGCGAATCAAGTAACCGGTGTCCGACGGGAAAGAGATTTGGCGGTTGTCCTTCTCGCTGATCCTGGTCTGCGTGTATTCGTTGAAGCCGACTTCGACCAGGGTGACCTTCTGCAGACGAGGGTTGACAAAATAGACGCCGGGTTGGAGCACATCGCGGAGCGTGCCGCGTTGTCCCGGTTCGGCCAAGGGGCGAACGTGGGCTTCGGTGGCGGCCGCCGGCGTCTCCGCCGCGGCGATCGCGGGACCGGCGTCGCCGAAGAGATTGGTCACCACGCCGACGAAGCCGGCGGGAATGACCACCGCGGGATGGAGTGACACGTCGTAGACATACGGGTTCAGTTTGTAGACGCCCGGGGTGAGCACCTCGGCGAGAATGCCCGACTTCCCCGAGGCCCGCGATACGACGACCTCTCCGGGTTCGGCGGGCTTGCCGACGCGGCGCGTGACCACGCCGACCTGCGGGAACTCGCCCTTGAAGCAGAAGGTTCCGGCGTGAAGCGCGTCGCGCTGCGCCTCATCCAGGGTGTGGACCCACTCCCAAGTCCGCGGGTTGCCGGCGGGAATCACGGTCTGGGGGCGAACCTCATAGTGCCAGGTGACGGGGTTGTAGAAGTAGCGACCGGGGCCGAGAACCGCGGTCTGAATACCGCGCTGATCGGGGCTGATGGCCACGAGTTGCCCCGCAGGGAGCGGCGCGCCGCTTTTGCGAATGAGCACCGCGCATTGATCGGGCGGAACGTAGATTCGGAACGTGAACCAGAAGAGTCCGCCGATCGCGGCGACGGCGAGGAAGACGAACCCGGCGATGGCATGGACGAGGTGGCGAATCATGGGCGTTCTCCTGTTGTCGAGGCGGGCTCGGTGGGCACGGTTTGCAGCGCCTTAAACGTCTCCGCGAATGGCCCGTCGGTGTTGGTCAAAATGGTGCGGATCGCCGGAGCGACCCTCTGAAAATAGAATTGCCGGGCATAGGACACGCCGTCGCCGAACGCCTTGACGGAACGAGCGAGCGGTTCGGCGCGGGCCCGGTAGTCGGCGAGGAGGACGTTGGCGTCGGCCTGTCCTCGAGCACGAATTGCCTCGGCTTGTTTCTTCGCGGCATCGAGGTCCAGCTTGTTGACCTCCAGTTCCCGCCGGGCCTGCGTCACGGCAACGCCCTTGCTCTGCTCGGCCTGCTTGGTGAGCGTGACGACCGTGCGGCGAGCGTCGCCGATGGCGCTGTTCTGCGCCTGCATCTCGCGTTGTTCGACGAGCCTGGCCTCGGACTGGGCCTCGGACATCTGGTTGGTCGAGCGCTCGATCTCCTGATCGGCCTGCTCACGCTGACTGATCAGCGAAGCGATTTCGTTGGGCGGTAGAATGTCGCGAACGAGCGCGGCGCGAATCTCCACCCCTTGCTCCCAGCATTCGCGCTTCAGCTCGGTCAGGAAGCGGTCCTGAAAGGCGGTCCGCGTCTTGCCGCTGATGAACTCGCTTGCGGCGAGCTTGGACCCTTGAATCCGGGCGATCCCGCGGACGTAGGGAATGATGATCTTTTCGAGGATATCGCCGGCGTCGCCGTACGCGACGGTGATCTCGGCCACGCGATCGGGGCGAATCGCCCATTCGATGGTCCCCTCGATCGTGATCGTGAAGCTGTCGTTGGACGGGAAGTGGATCGCGTCGTCGTCGAGCATGTCGTAGCGATGACTCCGAACGTCGACGACTTCGATGTGCCTCAGGTACGGGTTGTAATACTCCAGACCGGGCGGCAGGGTTTCATGCTGAACGCCCTTTTCTCCAACCGCAACGGTGTAGGTGTTTCGCTCCCTGGGATCGTCGCCACTAAGCAGGGTCACCACGCCCGCGTGTCCCTCGGGGATCTGGATCGCGGGGAAACGCTGCACCTCGTACGCGAGAAGGTTGATGTTTCGCCGACCGGGAAGGAGGATTTCCGCGACCGGTCCCCGTTCGTCGGGCGCGGTCGCGACGGTTTTGGGGAACGGCAGGGGCTTGCCGAATTTCCGAACCAGCACGCCTATCTCGCCCTGACCGATCAGCGTCGCCGGGAACTTCATCGACTTGTAGAAGTAAGGATTGGGGAAGTAGCGCCCTTCCGGCAGGACCTCGAGTTGCACGCCCTTGTATCCTTCACGAACCCGGTCCGCGGTCACGCCCGTCTTGGCCGCGATGGCGTCGGCCAACTCGGGGTAAAGGACGACCTGGTCGCCGAAGGCGTCGGCCAGTTCGTCGGGAACCGTCGCCCCGGTCTTGTTGACCAGCACGAGCACTTCCCCCGCATTAACCTCGACGCGGATTATGAACCACTCGACCAGTCCCGCGATGCAGGCGAGCAACAGCCCCAACCCGACGAGTCGCGCGATCATGCGCGTGCCGGCCGGCACTCGAAACGGAGGCAATTCGTGCATCGAAGATTGAGTCATCGAAGTCTACTCCTGTCGAATCATCGAACGTCCAGCGCGGTCCCGCACAGCGCGCAAAACTTCGCCGGAACCGGGTTCGCGTGTCCGCATCGAGCGCAGGCGACGCCCGCTCCGCGACCTCGCGCACGAGACCGGTAGAGGAGAACCACGCCCGCGACGAAACACGCCGCCAGCGCCAGGATCACGATAAGGGTCATGGATGACAACGGTCGCATTGATCACCGAGCGTCCGAGGTCCGGGCCGCGCCTCCCTGAGCCGTACGTCAATCCCGCGACGCGCCTCAGGATACGACCGCTCCGCGCGGTGGTCAATTCGCATGACCGACGATCGGACGCCCATTGGCCGGAGCGAAACCTGGATCGCGCATTCGGAGTTCGTCCGGCCGCACAACAAGCGCCATTCGCACCGGTCCGCATTACGCGCCATGGACGACTGGGATCCCGATCTTCGTGCTCGTGGATGTTTGGCTCGGGAATCGGCCCGCCGCGCATCGCCCGCAAGCTATTCTGACCTAAATAGGAACACAAAAAAGGGAACCTGAGTTTCGTGCGCCCTCCGGGCGGAAAGAAATGGGGAACCCGATCCAGGGACTGAAGTCCCTGGCTAAGTTCGTGCGCCCTCCGGGCGAAGATTCGAGCGTCATGATCCGGGCGAAGATACGAGCGTCATGATCCGGGCGAGGAGTCGCGAGACTTGCCGAAATCGGTTTCCCTATTCCGTGGTTCTGTTTAGTGGCAAGGAACAGGCCTAAGCGAAGCAGTGTTAGGTTTCTTCACGTTCCCTACTGGGCGCATGGACCTGCGCTACAGACGCTCAGCGTGTATGCACCCGTCAGCAGGGCGACGTCCGCGCCGTAGCCGCAACTCGACCAGAATTCGTAGCTGCGCACGCGAACCGTCCACGTCCCCGTCTCATTAAGTATGACATTGTTCAACCGCGCCGTGGCGCCGCAACTCGGCACGGTCGACGCCACCGCGCCGCTGGGACGCACCAACTCCAGCCGAACCATGTGGTCGGGCCGGTTCACCGGCACCGTCGGCGTCACGTAATCCACGGTCACCGGCGTTCCCGCGACGCCCGCGAATTCGTATTGATCCACCTCACCGATGGCGGCGATCGACGTGTTCACCGGGGTGTTGAACGCGATGGGAATCGCATCGCCCAGCCGACTGAGGGCGATGCCGAACGGTCCGACAGTCAGGTTGTCCGCCGCCTCCACCGAAATCCGGTACGTCCCGTTCACGCCCAGCACCAGGTCCAGCAGCGACACGCCGACCCCCTGTCCCGTCACCCCCAGTTGCGATCCGTCGGGCGCGAACATCCGCATCCGTCGCGCCGTCGCCGGTCCCACGTAGAACGCCGACACCACGTCGCCCGCGAGACCCGCGAAGTCGAAGTTCACGATCTGGCAGTCCGACGCGAAGACGCTGTCCGCCGTCTCACCGTAGGCGATCGGGATGGGCGCCCCGTTCGACGGACACACGGTCAGTGTGTAATCACCGGTGAGAAGGGCGACGTCCGCGCCGTAGCCGCAGCTCGACCAAAACTCGTAGCTGCGCACGCGAACCGTCCACGTCCCGGTCTCGTTGAGCGAAACATTGTCCAGCCGGGCGGTGGTGCCGCAACTCGGCACCGTTGCCGCCACCGTCCCGCTGGGACGCACCAGCTCCAGCCGCACCACGTGGTCCGGCCGGCTTACCGGCACCGTCGGCGTCTCGTAATCCACGGTCACGGTCGCACCCGCGACACCCGTGAACTCGTATTGGTCCACCTCCCCGATGGCGGCGATCGACGTGTCCACCGGCGTGTTGAACGCGATGGGGACCGCGTCGCCCAGCAGACTCAGCGCGATGGCGAACGGCCCGACGGTCACGTTGTCCGCCGCCTCCACCGAAATCCGGTACGTCCCGTTCACGCCCAGCACCAGGTCCAGCAGCGACACGCCGATCCCCTGTCCCGTCGTCCCCAACTGCGATCCGTCGGGGGCGAACATCCGCATGCGACGCGTCGTGGCCGGACCCACGTAGAACGCGGACACCACGTCGCCCGCCAGGCCGGCGAAGTCGAAGTTCACGATCTGACAGTCGGTTGCGAAGGCGCTGCTCGCCGTCTCACCGAAGGCGATGGGAATGGGCGCCCCGTTGGACGGACAGACGGTCAGCGTGTAATCGCCGGTCAGCAGGGCGACGTCCGCGCCGTAGCCGCAATTCGGCCAAAACTCGTAGCTGCGCACGCGGACCGTCCACGTCCCCGTCTCGTTGAGAGAAACATTGTCCAGTCGCGCCGTGGTGCCGCAACTCGGCGTCGTCGCCGCCACCGTGCCGCTGGGACGCACCAACTCCAGCCGGACCATGTGGTCCGGCCGGCTTACCGGCACCGTCGGCGTCTCGTAATCCACGGTTACGGTCGCACCTGCTACGCCCGTGAACTCGTATTGATCAACCTCCCCGATGGCGGCGATCGACGTGTCTACCGGCGTGTTGAACGCGATGGGAACCGCGTCGCCCAGCCGACTGAGGGCGATGGCGAATGGGCCGACGGTGAAGTTGTCCGCCGCCTCCACCGCAATCCGGTACGTTCCGTTCTCGCCCAGCTCCAAGTCCAGCAGCGACACGCCGACCCCCTGTCCCGTCGTGCCCATTTGCGATCCGTCGGGGGCGAACATCCGCATGCGACGCGTCGTGGCCGGTCCCACGTAAAACGCCGACACCACGTCGCCCGCGAGACCCGCAAACTCGAAGTTCACGATCTGACAGTCCGTCGCGAAGGCGCTGTTCACCGTCTCACCGTAGGCGATGGGAATGGGCGTGCCATTCGACGGACACACGGTCAGCGTGTAATCGCCGGTCAGCAGGGCGACGTTCACGCCGTAGCCGCAAAACGGCCAGGACTCGTAGCTGCGCACGCGAACCGTCCATGTCCCGGTCTCGTTGAGCAAAACATTGTCCAGCCGCGCCGTGGTGCCGCAACTCGGCACGGTCGCCGCCACCGTTCCGCTGGGACGCACCAACTCCAGCCGAACCATGTGGTCCGGCTGGTTCACCGGCACCGTCGGCGTCTCGTAATCCACGGTCACCGAAGTTCCCGCGTTGCCAAAAAACGAGTACCGATTCTGTTGACCGATGACGGCGATGGAGTCGTCCACCGGCACGTTGTACTCAATCGGTGTGGGCGGACCCGCGTCGTTGAATCCAAAGATGAAACCGCCGGCGGAACCGAGTTGAGCCTCCACTTCGATCCGGTAGGCGCCGTCTTCCGGCGGAATGAAGTCATCCAGACGCAACGGCGAACCCGGACCGGTACTGTCAATGGCGAAGCCGTCCGGTCCGCGGATGCGGAGTTTCCGAGCGGTCGTTGACAGCCCGTAATAGACGGCGTCGATGCTCGTTCCCGCCTCCCCCTCGAAGTCGTAACAGTAGCGTTCATTGCCCGAAAGAATGAGGCCGGGGATGGCTTGATTTCCCGTGAGCGCTGTAATGGTTGTGCACGCGGGCCGGATCACCGCGTAACCGCGCCGACCGGATTGGGTGTTAATGGCCGTCACCAGATAGGGAAACTCCGCTGCGTTGTTCGAGGAGGGGGCGGTGTATAGTCCGGCGGTGCTGATCGAGCCGGGGCTCTCCGTCGTTGACGCAAGCGACCGGACCTGCCAGGAGACGTTCATTCCCGTGCCGATGATGGCCGCGTTGAACTGCACGACCTGTCCGAAGAACACGCCCGCCTCCGGGGGTGTCACGGTCACGCCGGAATGGTGGAAGTCGCCGAGATCGGTCTGGTGTGCGTCGGGAAAAGTGACCATCAGCGGCCCGGTGGACGCGGTCACGGGCACATCGACGGTGATGGCGTTGGGAGCAATCGCAACGATGGTCGCGGCCGCACCGTTGAAATGAACGGCATAGCCCGCCGAGTCTCCGGCGGGCAGATTTCGTCCGAAGATGAGCACGCGATCGCCCATGATTCCCACGCGCGGCTCGAAGGACTCGACGCGGGCATCGGTCACGCGGAGCAGGTTCGTCGCGCTGGTTCGATTCCCGTTGGAGCCGTAGTTGTAAGACGTTGGCGGTTGAGCGAGCAGCGTGCTCGACATGGCCGCCGCGCAGAGCAGGCCGATGATCAATCTGTCGCACCTCATGAATTTCGCTCCGATTTCGAGGGGGCAATCCCCTCCCGCGTCGTATCGTCGGCGACTACCTACGGCAGTGGAAACTCAAATGTCAGTTTGCACTCAAACGGATCCAGCTTGCCGTCCGGCTTCAACTTTCCGCCGCCGGGAAGTGGAATGAACGGTCCGCCCGGTCCCAGGCATAAGGGACCGAAGCACGTCGGTCCTCCCGGAGGAGCCGGAGGCGGCGACGGCGGAGGCGGAGGCGGAAATAGATTCGGCCCCGGCGGCGGCCACCACAGCCCGGGGTTGGGGCCCAATGGCGGCCAACCCGGCGGCGGGAATAACGGCAGTGTCGGAAGCTGCAGTCCGTAGGGGTCCGATCGGTTCACCGGGTTTCCGCCCACGTAGGCATACAGATTCGCGTCCCCGCCCAGCAATCCAATGGGATCCTGCGTGAGAAACCGCCCGGTTCGCGGGTCATAATAGCGATTGCGGAGGTAATAGAGCCCGCTCTCGCGATCCCATTCACGGCCCGCAAAGCCGAACGGCTGGGCCGCCGCCGTTCGTGAAGACAGAACCTCGCCGAATGCGTCGTAGCGATAGTCCTGGACCACGGCGCCGGCGCTGCTGGTCAGCGCGATGACGCTGCCCTGGGCATCGGCGTGGTAGAACAACTTCTCCATCGCCGAGGTCTCCTTGACCGCGAGCGGCTCGTCGATGGATAGTCCGTTGGTGAAGACGCGGGTCACAACCCCGCAGCCGTCAATCTCCTGCACAATGTTCGGACCGTCGTAGGCATAGCGGAAGTAGGCGTCATTCACCCGTTTCTGGACGCGCCGTCCAAGGGCGTCGTACGCGTAGCGCGCGTCCGTCAACGTCTGCGGCGGACCGCTTTCGTCGATTTGACGGTAGCGCACGAGTTGTCCGATCGCGTTGTAATCAAAGCGCGTCACCAGCGACGAGCCGATTCCCTGCATGGCCGTTAGTCGCCCTTCGAGGTCGTAGGTGTACGTGAATTGCCCGTCGCCCTGCAGGCGATCGGCCGCGTCAAACGTCGAAGTGGTATTGACCGGCGAAGCGCCGTGGCCGTCCGATGTCGTCGAACTCTTGAGCCGATTGGCGCCGTCGTAGGTGAACGTCTGCGTCCACGCATCGGGCGAAACGTTCCACGATTGGGCCGTTCGGTTACCCGATCCGTCATGGGACGTATACTCAACCCGGGCGAGGATCGGCGCCGCTCCCAGCGTGTGGCTGATCGACGTGATCTGCGACGCGACGTCGTAGCTCGGCGTCGTGCGCGTTCCGTTGGGCTTGTGAATCGTCGTCAGGTGCTCCAGGCCGTACGTCATCGTCCAATGTTGGGCATCGACATCCGTGACGACGGTCAGACGATTGAGCGCGTCGTACTGATAGGTCGTCGGCCCGAGCCCGGAGTTCATGGAAGTGCGATTCCCCACGGAGTTGTAGGCCGTGGAGACCTCCACCGTGGGCGGAAAGACGTCGAACGCGTCCTGATCCGCGATAATGGTCTCGGTGACGCTCGTCGCCAGACCGCGCAGGTCGTACTCCACGTCGATCTCGGCCGCCGCGTTGTCTGCAAAGAGGACGTTTCCCAACAAATCGTAGCCGAAGGTCATGCTTTCACCGCCGGGCAGGTCCACGCCCACAATCTGACCGGCCGCGTCCAGTTGATGCTCGATCAACTCCATGTTGCGATTCGTTTGGCTTGTAACGGCGCCTTCCGGGTCGTATTCGATCGACGAGGATCGCCCGAATTGGTCGACGACGGCGATGCGACGATGGAGTCCGTCGTAGTCGAAGCGCAGTTGGCCGCCGCCGGGCAGAGTGACCTCGTGCAACAGGTTCGTGGCGCAGCCGCACGAGCCGTCCATGTATGACATCTGCAACAGCCCGCCCGCACCGTCCAGCACCGACGTCATGCGGTTGTGGCCGTCATACGTAAACGTCGTCAGTCGATCGCCGGGGTCGCGTATCGAGGCGAGGTTGCCGGCGGCGTCGCGCGTCATCGTCGTTGTGCGCGACAGCGGATCGGTTTGCGTGGAAAGATTGCCGTGGCTGTCGTAAGTGCGAAGCTCGGCGCGGTTCAATGGATCGGTAACCCGCGTGGCCAGATGAGGAAACCGCGCGTCCATGTAGGCGAACTGCGTGACATGACCCGCAAGGGGCTGCTGAATCGTGTTCACGCTCCCGTTCGGCATATAATTGATGATGGTCTGTCGGCTGAGCTGATCGGTGTGCTTCGACAGCAGGCTGAATGGTCCGTTCCATTCCAGATTCACCGAGCCGAAACCCGTCAGGTCCGTAACCCGGACCAGATGCCCCGCGCCATCGTACAGGTATTGCAAAAGTGCGTTGTTCGGACGGGTTTGCGACGTGAGCAGACCCTTGTCGTTGTTGACCAGCAGCGTCCTGCGCCCCAGCGGATCGACGTGCGAAACCGTCCGGCCGTCGCCGCTCACCGTGTCTTCCCAGTGCCCGTCGCGTCCGTCCGTGTAGACGTTCTTCTTTTCCGACACCACCGGAATAGGATCGGCCAGCGTCCCCAGCCCGGCAGCCAGCGCACCGCCCACCTCGCCGTTGAGCGCGCTGGGAGCGAACGAACGGCTGCGGAGCAGCGTGGTCCCGTCAATGTCGTAGGCCCGCGTCTCAATCACACGCCCGCGCTCATAGTCATACTCCGAACCTTCGCCGCGCGCGCCGTTTTGGGCGATCAAGAGATGGTCGGCGTCGTATTCAAATGTCCGGCCGGCGTCTTCCGGTCCGGAAATGGAAACGAGATCCCCCGTGCCGTTCACGACGACCAGCGTCTGACGTCCGGCCGAATCGGTCACGCCGGACAATTTGCCGCGCGAATAGTTAAACGAATAGAAATAGCCCGTCGGCGATGTAATCTTCGTCAATCGGATTGCGTCGTGCTGATAGAGCGTGGTCAGTCCGTATCGATCGACTATCCGGTCGAGCAATCCGGCGGCCGTAAACTGATAGGCCGTCCCATCGGTCAGTAGCCGCGTGTACCGCCCGTTTCCGGGGTTACGCGTAAACGTGCTGAAATCCCCGGACCTGCTGTCGTACGCTCCCGGTTGCCCGGGACGAGGCGCAAATAACAGTGGTCGCGTCGCGTCCGTCACGAGCAGCACGCAACCGTCCGGATCAAAGTAAAGCCGGTGATCCTCGGCCAACCACCAGCCCGCGCCAAAAGGACTGTCGATGTAATTGAGCAGGGACACGCGGTCGTTCAGCACGCCGCTCGTAAGTGCGGTGAGACCCGGGTACGTCAGATTGGAGAAAGTCTGCGTCGCGGCTCCGCCGAACGCTCCACTGATGGCGATCTGTGTCGCGGCGTTCAGACTTATCGCCCGCACCGAATACGCATACGTGCCCGTCGGCATTAACTCGTCGAGTGCGTTGGCGCCATCCCAGAAATAGGTGGCGTTCTGTTTTTGGTTGTCGAAACTGCGGTTAAAGACGGCCTCGATGTTTCGACCCTCGATGGCGAATTGAAAGATCGTCCGTTCGACTGGTCTCGTGCTGTTGTAATCAATGTGCCCGCGCAGGGTGGCCGTGGGGTTCGCCGCGGCGCTGGAATAAACCAGCCGTGCCTTCCACGGCTGGTTGCATTCCGTAAACGCCGGAAACCCATGCTCTTCGATGAGGTGCCCTTCGCCCTTGAGCACCGTCGAGCTTCCCGACACCGATTCGTCTTCGTCCGGACAATCCCCCGGCGGCGGCGGAGGTGGTGGAGGAGGCGGCGGGGGATTGTCCGGACGAAGACGAATCGGTGTCGGGA
>JABFSN010000233.1 GCA_013140575.1 Phycisphaerales bacterium
CATGCCTCAATCCTCCCGATCATCGTTTCGAAACTCCCAAGGACGTTCAACTCCGCCGCCCCTGCTCTACGACCTCATCGGCCCGCCCGAATGATCTTCTCTACCCTTTTTATACACGCTCTAAGCTGGTATCCCCATTCCAAATCGTATTTGGTAGGGCGCCGGGGAACGACCCCCTGAACTGCACGAGCGGCCCGAACGAATATCGCAACGGACTTGGCATCCAGCAACCCGTCTGAATGCGACGATTTTCCTTCATGGTGGGACATTCTGCACGATCCCTCACCGGGTCAGCCGTTCGGCTGGCGCCCTGGATCGTGCGATTGGAGCGTCAGCCGAACGGCGTAGGCAGGTCATGACTCCCGCCGTCCCGCACGGATAATAACGCTCCGGCCCGACGACGGCTACCGTATTGTCGCCGTTCGTTGCGTTACGGTCGCAACGAGCGAGCACCGGATATAAAGACGCCTTTCATTGCGATGCACTATCGTGCACTCCGGTGCGCCAACTCGCAACGCACGCTATCGGACTCCCGGCGAGCTGCTGCAGACGAGGGGGTTTCCGAACGGGTCAAGTGGTCTGGAAATTCTGCGGAAACTGCTTCCCGGACACGGGTACTATCGCCTAGACTTTCCCGACCACCGTTCGAGCGCCCCATGGAATGCACCGGTGAGAATTTGGACGGAACGCCCTGTCGCATCGCCGCGATGTACGGCTCGGGATCCTCTTTTCTCCACGACGATCGGCCGGTATTTGGGGCCTGTCGATTTACCGCCCCGTCAGAAAGGCGAAAATAAACACAGGCGGCGCATGCCCGACTTGGCGGCATTTTGGGAAATCAGGGCGTGGCACCCCGTATCAACCATTTTCCAACCTCAATCGGTGCTCCACGAAAGATCGACGCCGGCCCGGCGCCGGGGGTGTCCAACGGTGTTTGTAGCCCGTTTCACTGGCGTTTGGGCAAGTGACACGCGACTGCGAAGAGCCGATGAGGCGCCGGCGCATCGCTCGGCGCCGGTCATGCTTCTCTGAATCGCGGCGGTTGTGGCTTTGTTCGGATACAGACGGCGGTTAGGATTCCCCAACCACCCAGCATCCGGCGGCGTGCGATGGAGTGTATCGGCGAAAACCTCGACGGCAGTCCTTGTCAGATCGCGCCGATGCGCGACGACGATTATTGCTTCTTCCATTCGCCGGATATGGAGGCCCGTCGGCACGCTGCCCGGCAGAAGGGCGGCCGAAATCACAGGCGACGCGTACCCCGCGGCTTCGACGGCGCCTGGCTTGAAACAATGGCCGACGTTGCGGACTTCGTGACCCGCGTCACCGCCTCGATGGCCGACGGAAAACTCGATCTGGTTTCCGGCGAGGCGCTCACCTACGCCGCGTGGGTGACCATGCAGGCGATGGCCGCTCGTGACGGCGTGCCGCTGCCCGACGGAATGATCGGCCTTGGTTACCATTGCGAACGATGGGCGCTGAAGGATTTGGCCCGCCTGGCACGTCGCCGGGGCCTCGAACGCGAGGCCGGTCGGCTTGTGGGAGTTCTACTGGCCGTGGCCGACAGCGCGACGGGGGCCGCTCGCGAGCGGAACCGGAAAGCAATCATAGGCAACGGCGGATCGAACGGGAACCGGTTCGCCGGCCGACCTGATTCGAAGCGGGTCGTGGACCGCTCGCAATCAGTTGGGGCATCCGGTGATAGCCCCGTGGCCGCATGGCGTGCCGAAGAGGAACGTATGAGGCGGCTGCTGGGTGTGCCCGACTCGGCGGCACTTCGAAAGACGAGGACGGGGAATCGCGGTGCAACCAGTTTTCGGCCATGAGGCCCGCTCCATGAAATGTCGGGGCCGACTCCGCGACGGTCGCCCGTGCCCATTCTCCGCCGAACGGGGGCGGGACTTCTGTTTCAAGCACGATCCATCGGACTACGGCCAACGGCGTCGCGCCGAGGCCCGTCGCAAGGGCGGCCTGCATCGCCGGAAGTACGTGCCCGTCGCGACGGCACCCGTGCGGCTCAAGACCGTTGACGATTTCGCGAATCTCGCCGTGCAGATCGTCCATTCGATGGCCGCCCGACGGCTGGACGAGGAAAGCGGCCTGATTATGTGCTTCGCGCTGGTGGTGGCGATCCGATTGGTGGCGTTTCGCGACAAATCGGCGTTGCCGCCGGGACTCGACGGCCTGGGTCAGCGCGCCGAACGATTCGCGTACCCGGGGCTGATGAAAATCGCCGACAAATCGGAACGCCGGCTGGAAGGCATCGCGCCCATCGCGCTTCGCTTGCTCGACACGATCGACGCCAGAAAAGTTCATCGCCGTCGCTGGGAGTCCCGTCGCAAGCCCCGCGTTCGTCGCCCTCCCCCAAATCCAGCGGCCAGCGAACAAGCAGCCGCCGCCCGCCGCGCCGAATACGCCCTCATGCGGCGTCTATTGCGCTAACCCGGCCCGGTTTGCTCCTGTTGGAAAACGGCGAAATCGTCCAGGTCCACGTCGCAGCCCCCGCCCGCGCCCGCGGCACCCAATCACCCACGAGAGGTCCGCCGGTGGACGTGGATCGTTCACCCCCAGGCGGGGATGGTCTGCTCCGGGGAGTGACTCGACCGCCCCTTGGAATCGCCCGGCTACTCCGAGGAATGGCTCGTCCGCTTCTGAGATTGGATTGTCCACTCTTGGGAGTGGGTCATCCACTCCGAGGAGTAGCTGGTCCGGCCCGAGGGGTGGAACCTCCACTCCCAGGCGGGGACGGTCCACTCCCGGCGTCGAAACGGCCTTTCGGGACCGAAAACCGCGTTTTCCGGGGCTGGGAAGCGGTTCGGGCATGCGGAACGGCTGCCCGGAGGCAACCGGTCCCAGGCTGCGAGACTCCCGAGCCCGACTCGACGTTCGTTCCGGCATCACCCGGCCCGGAATGGTCCGACGTACATCGCCGATTCCACGCGGATTCACCATCGGCTCGACTGGTTGTGCCATTTCACCGCTTCGTGGGGCATTTGGCACACATCACCGCCCGATGACCACGGATATTCACCGAATTGGCGTCACTCCACGCGCCTCGGCGTCCGCGCGTGTGGCACACCGCTTGCCGCATTCTCGGACGGGGCGCGTCAAGCGGCGGAGCCGGTGACGGTTGGATCCGCCGGAGACCCTTTCCCCTCGACCGGTATTCGAAAGCACTTCCACACGTTTCGGTGGGCGGGGCACTCTTCGGAGTCGATCGCGACGAAGTAAGGGAAAAAACATGACTAAATAGGTCCACTTGAAAAGGAAACTGGCTTGCCTCCAAGATACCGGGAGTCATAGGAACCCGGATATCCTGGAGGCGGAGCCATGGAAGGCAGTGTCTCGCGGGGGCCGGCTGGCCGCAAGAG
>JABFSN010000128.1 GCA_013140575.1 Phycisphaerales bacterium
CGCCTCCACCAGGGCCTCGGCCGTCGCACCTTCCCCGCCAAACTCCGCGCCCTCCTCGACCACTTCACCTGCCATTCCTTCGAACAGGTATTGGCTTTTCATCTCTCCACGCAATCCAACCCCACCCCCGCGTCGATCACCGCGCCCCCCGAACTCCTATCCGTGTAATCCACGTAATCTGTGAGGCTCTTCGTCTCGCATCCCCGGTGGCCGCTCCGCCGGACAGGCACCCGGATCGCGGCGCGCGGTCCGTCGGGTGACGGGAGATCATTCGCCCTGTGATTCCGCATCGGCGGCGGGGCGGGAGAGGTTGGTGCCGTAGAGGTCTTTGACGGCCTCATCGAGCGTTGCGGGCATTTGTGAGTGCCGTGATGTGGCACTAGCGGAGCGGTCCGATTCGGCGACCGGCGAGCCGTCGCATTCGGCGGACTTGCGTTCCAGTTCCATCTGCGACTGGTCCAGGCGGCGGTGTTCGGCGAGGGCTTTGGAGAGGGCGGCCAGTTCGTCCGTCGGCAAGCGCTCGTCGGCCGTGGCGATGGCGTGGATGATTTCGGATACCACCACCAGGTAGGCGTCGCGGACCACCAGCCGCGGATCGGTGTCCTCGTTCAGCCCGCACAGGTCGCGGACCAGTTTTCCGACGCAGGCCATCCGCCGGCGGAATTCGTGCAAGACCGTGGCGCCCGGCGCGGCGGCATTCACGATTGATTCCGCCCCGGAATCGGCGGGTGAAACCCGCCCTACCGATTCAACCGTGGGGGGCGGTTTGGAAGAGGTGGGCGGCGCCCCCGCTACCGCGGGCGTGACGTCGGATGCAGTGCCGTGTTGTGGCACTGGACCGGGGGATGGGAGTCGGCGGCGGCGTTCACGGGTGTTCATGGGTTGAGGGCCGGATCACCCACCAGGTGATCGGCCACCTCCATGCCCAGCGGGGTGACGCGGAACCAGCGCCGCCGCCAGGGGGTCATGGTTTTGTCGCGTTCGGACGCGGCCACCACGCGCTGCAGGTAGCCCTTTTCAGACAAATAACAGACGTCGCGACGAAAGCGATTCCATTCCAACAGCGGAAAGACCGCCAGCAGGCTGCGGAACAGTTGATCGGCCTGCAGCGCGGCGGGGTAGACCAGCTTGAGCGCGACCAGCACCTCGTGGCGGACACGCACGATTTCGTTGTCGATGCGCGGACGGTCCATCAGCGTGACTCCTCCGTGGTCCGGGCATCGGCGTCGGTCGACGCCGTCGTCGGGGGACGTTCGGAAGAAGAGGTGGGCGGCGCCCACCCTACGGGCGGCCCGGAAAGACGCGGGTCGTTCGCGTGCCGGCCGTTGCGGCGCGCGAGGGCGGCGGAGTCGAGTCCGGCGCTGCGGAGCGGCGGCGCGGCCGGGGCGGCGTCGAGACCGCCCTGCACGCGGGCGAAGGATTCGGCCAGGCGCTCCAACCCCTGCCGGGTCCACATGCTCTCGCGGAGCCAGTCCTCCTTGGCGGTGTAGTCGCGTTCGTTCTCGGCCACGCGGCGGGTGACGGCGTCGACGGCGCGATCGAGCTGCTCGTGCCGTCGGGTGGCATCGGCCTGGGCGGCGATCTGCTGCTCGCGAATGGAACGCAGGTAGAAGGTCATGGCGCCGATGGGGATGGCCAGCAAGGGCGCCAGGACGGTCAGCAGCGAGGACATGTCGCTCCAGTCCAGCGCGGCGAGCCACGCGGTGCATCGATCGACGTTCATGGTTTGACCAATCACGGGATGGTTTCTCCGGACGGATTTGGACGGACGCTCAGAAAATCGACAGGATTTACAAGATTGACAAGATGATGCCGCCCCGGGCCGCTCCGTTCTGTGAAACCGATTGACACTCCGGTTTTGTCCATGACGTTCACTTCAAGGTGTCCGTTTCGTTCCTGCGCGGTTCCTTGCCGAGCGGCCGCGGCGGGGGGCATTCGAAGGGAGACCAACTGCCGGCGCGGCCGCCGGCGGGCGCGGTAAGATCGCAGCGTACCAGACGGTTTTCGGACGCGTCCGGGCCGCGGATGCCGGCCATTGGCGGAGCGGGCGCTGCCGAAGCGTCGGACGCCGCGGCGGCGGGATTGACGGACGCGCCGGCCGCGCGTGCGGCTTGCGCCGCGCCGCGGGGAAAAATGGCGTTGAGCAGTTTTTCGTCGGGTTCGAGAACCCCCGAGTAGTCGAGTTTGGCGGCGACGCGGCAGCCGCCGACCAGCATGGTCAACAAACACGCGGCGAGCAGGAAATATCGGGCGTTCGATCGACTGACGGAATGAAGGTACATCGCAAAGCCCCCCAAAAGGGTGTTTCGTTCGTGCGGCGACACTGCCGCTCTCCGTCTAAATAACTCCGGCAGCGCGCTAAAGAATTTTTATTTTCATCGATCAGCGGTTGTCGGGGTCAAGAACGCGGTTTTTGTTGACGTACGGCAGGTGGTTGAACTAGAGTGTTGAGGCAAGCGGGGGGGAAAATCCGGCTTCGGGATGGTCACATCGTGCGCGAAATGAGCGAGGGTCAACGTCGGGTATTGCACATCGCGGCGTCGGCCGGCGGAGTCGCGGCGGAAGTTTCCGTGTTGCTGCGACGGCAGGGCACGGTCGAAACCTGCGCGGACCTGTATCGCGGGCTGGCCCGGATGCTGACCGATTCGTCGCCGTTCGATGCGGTGGTGCTGTGCCTGGATTGGTTCGACGGGGAGGCGTTGGAATTCGTGCGGCGTGCGGCGGAGTGTGGGCAGACGGTGTTGGTCTACCAGAGCGCGGACGGGGGCGTGGATGCGCACGAGGCGATGCGGGCCGGGGCGCGGGGAGTGTTTGATCCGCGTCGTGACGACCTCGCGGCGATGTGGAGTGGAGTGGACGACGAGTATGGCGCCGGAGTCGATTGCGCGGCGATCGGTGATGACGACACGGCGTTGGAGTGCGGTCGGGGCGTCCGCGTGCCGTGGAGGGATGATCCGGAGCGACCTGTTCGCAAGGGGCCGGGAGGGAATGGGGAAGAAAACGTCGAAACGTCGAAACGTCGAAACGTCGAAACAGGGGGAGAGGGTCCACAGAGAACACAGATGGGCACAGAAGGCGAAAGACGCAATGGGGAAGTAGGGTCGGGTGGCGGCGCTTTGTTGACGGAGGCGGAGATTGAGATGTTGTTGGGGGAAGGGAATTAGCACTACAACGCTATGAGCGCGTTTTCGATCACGGGTCCTTTCGCCCCGCTGGGGCTTGGGGTGAGGGGGTGATGCGATCCGGGGGTGTCGTCCGCTGCTGCGGACTCCACCCCCGGCTACTGACTGCCGCCCCTTCGGGGCTGGGAGGGCGTCCGTGCCGCCGCGGCACGGACGCCCTCCCAGCCCCGAAG